>JBEBWN010000010.1:0-25490 GCA_040392235.1 Taibaiella helva
CCAGAATTTCTTTTCCATTAGAGCAGACCAACTGGGCATAGAAAATACCTTCTTCCAATTTGTATATTAATACCTCCTGCAATTCGATATTGAACGAGAGCATAAAGTTATAGAAAAGATCATGTGTAAGTGGCCTGCTGGGCTTTATACGCTCTAGTGCAACCACTATAGCCTGAGCTTCGAATGCACCAATAACGATAGGCAAACGGCGTAAACCATTTACCTCTCCAAGAACCACTGCATAGGAATGCGTTTGCGTTACACTACTCGACAAGGCAACTATTTCAAGTTCAACTTTTTTCATTATCTGTAATATCTCACCTTAAACTAATGTAACCTAGTTCAAACAGATCAGGTTTGCAATATGCTAAGGTAACAACCTTTATTTATTAATTAAGTTTTTTTATATCAACCTACGGCAGTACATACCTAGAACAGTGTTGGTGCCTCATCGCCAGTATGACCATCCTTTGTACGCTCATTTGTCGCTCCTTCCTGTTCCTCCCGCTCTGGAGCCTCCTCTATATTTTCCTCATAAACGATTTCCTGCAACTCTTTATCTGCTAGCTTATTACCTAGGGCTTTCCAGCCGCTCACCCCTACTTTACCCGCCAGTTCAAGAACCTCCTCCCGCTGCTCAGCTTTCTTCTTCCCGATCTTCAAAGTGACTACAGGATTCAATTCCGTAGTAACCAGCTCCAGCCTGTTCTTGGGGCCTTCTTTGATGAACAGGAATTTGCTTTTCAATGTCTGTGTTTCAATATGAAACCTTTTGACGTTGTACTGGCTTTTATCTGCGTCATAATAAATTGCCGTGATTACCTTTTCGGGAATGAACTTCTCAATCCGGGCTATCAGCGCTGTTTCATAACGATTGCTCAGATCGAAGTCCGTCAATTCGTAATGACCGTCTTTGTAGAACGCGACGATGCGGTCGTCCTGCTCAAAACTACCCAGCAGTGTTCCATAACCATCAGTATTTAACCGGCCCACCTGCTCATCGTACCAAATTTTAGGAGCAGATAAAGTACTCCGTCCTGGTTCTTTGAATTTAACCTGCCTTACCGGGTATTTTGTAATCTGGTTACCTTGTGAAGCACGTCCTTTTATCAAGAGTTCTTCAAAATAAAAATCAAATACTTTGTTTCTTGCACTACTTCCGGGAGAAAGTGTTACGGTAACCACTTCGGCTTCTCCGTTCGGATTGGCAGTGAAATAAAGAATCTTACTTCCTTTATTCCCTTTCGTCAAATCATACTCTTTATCCCGAGTTATACCGGTTACATTGAACCGCTTTGCATAAACAACCCCCGAAGCGCCGTCCATATAAACCATATTGTATGTAGTACGGTCATCGTTTTTTTTAAACACATCCAAGTGAAGAATGTCTTTACCAACAAAAGTTTTCTCTGCCACCTTTACAACGGTCATTGTCCCGTCTTTTCTGAATACAATTATATTATCCAGGTCGGAGCATTCACAAACGAACTCATCCTTTTTAAGTCCGGTACCCACGAATCCTTCTTTCCGATTTACGTAAAGCTTTGCGTTGGCAATGGCCACTTTTGTAGCCTGGATCGTATCAAATATTTTAATTTCCGTTTGGCGCTCACGCCCTGTACCGTACTTTTTCAGCAAATTACTGTAATAAGCAATGGCATAGTCTATTAAATGTTCTATATTATACTTTGTTTCTGCTATATGCTCCTCTACGGCTTTAATATGTTCATCTGCCTTAAAGGAATCGAACTTAGATATGCGTTTAATTTTGATCTCCGTAAGCCGGATAATATCCTCCCGTATAATTTCGCGGCGGAAGATCTTAATATATGGCTTCAGGCCTTTCTCGATAGCTACGAGCACACCTTCCCAGGTTGTTTCCTCCTCAATCTCCCGGTAAATCCTTTTTTCAATAAATATTTTTTCCAGGGAAGAATAGTGCCAGTCGTCCTCAAGTTCCTTCAATTTGATCTCCAGCTCACTTTTCAGCAGTGCCTTGGTATCCTCTACAGACTGCTTCAACAGGTCGCTTACACCAACAAAATAAGGCTTCTCTTCCTGGATAATACAGGCATTAGGTGAAATGGATGTTTCGCAATCTGTGAATGCATATAAAGCATCGATGGTCTGGTCGCTAGAGACCCCGGGCGCCAACTGTACGGCCAGTTCTACATCTTTGGCCGTATTATCGGTAATACTTTTTATTTTGATTTTACCTCCATCGTTCGCTTTCAGCACGCTATCGATAAGCTGCTGCGTTGTTACACCATAAGGAACGGATTTTATAAGCAGTGTTTTTTTATCAAACTCTTCAATGTGTACTCTCACTCTTACTTTCCCGCCCCTGCTACCGTCGTTGTAATTGCTGACATCTATCATTCCACCTGTTTGGAAATCGGGGAATAATTCGAAACGCTTCCCTTTAAGATGCTTTATAGCCGCCTCCAGGATTTCGCAGAAGTTATGCGGCAATATCTTCGTAGACAAGCCCACCGCTATTCCCTCCGCTCCCTGTGCAAGCAGTAAAGGAAATTTCATGGGTAAAGTTGTCGGCTCATTCTTTCTACCATCGTAGCTAAGTTGCCATTGGGTGGTTTTATTATTAAAGGCAACATCCAGTGCAAATTTAGAAAGCCGGGCTTCAATGTAACGTGGAGCTGCCGCACTGTCACCTGTGCGGATATCGCCCCAGTTGCCCTGCATATCAATGAGAAGGTCTTTTTGTCCCATATTAATAATGGCATCGCCAATAGAAGCATCTCCATGGGGGTGATATTGCATGGTCTGGCCAATTACATTAGCCACTTTATTATATCTTCCGTCGTCCATTTCTTTCATGGCGTGCAGAATACGGCGTTGAACAGGCTTTAAGCCGTCTTCGATCGCTGGTACAGCACGTTCCAGGATCACATAACTGGCGTATTCCAGGAACCAGGATTTGTACATTTTATTGATAGAGGGAACATTATGTTCCTCATGCATCTCTTTATCAGTCATTTATCGCGTCGTTATTTGAATGCAGGTGCAAAAATAAGAAAATGAGTGCAGAGCACCATTCCATCAACTTACATTTGCATACATATGCCTTTCTATACTAAATAGCGAAGCCTTAGCCTGACTGGCTAAACCATAATGGGGTTTGATTGTCTTAGTATAGCAAAGGAGCAATGCAAAAAATATAGATATATTCCAAATATAATAGACAATAGCTTTTAGATGATACGTATAATAGTTTTCTTTGTGTTTTCGTTCTGGTTGGCCAATTTACCGGTTCAGGCACATAACGATTTTTGTAAGACAGAGAATAAGACCATTAAAAATGGAGAAAAACTTAATTTCAGAGTCTATTACAATTTTGGGGCGCTTTGGGTTGCAGCAGGCGAGGCAAATTTTACTACGCGGCTCACTATGTTAAAAGATCAGCCCGTTTTCCATATCGTCGGCGACGGACAAACTTATAAATCTTACGATTGGTTTTTTAAAGTCCGGGATCGATATGAAACTTTTCTAGATACGTCAACATTGGCGCCGCAAAAGTTTATCCGGAATGTCCAGGAAGGCGATACTAAATTTTCCAATTATGTCACCTTTGACCACGCCGCATTAAAAGCTTATTCGAATGAGAAAACATTCAATGTTCCCCGGTGTGTCCAGGACGTTTTATCTGCTATATACTATGCGCGGAATATCGACTACAATAAATATAAACCAGGGGCCAAAATTCCATTCAGCATGTTCCTTGACGACGAAGTGTTTCATTTATATATACGCTATATAGGTAAAGAGAAAATTACAACCAAGTATGGAACATTTAATGCTATTAAAATTGCACCCTTGCTTATACAGGGTACAATATTTAAAGGCGGAGAAAACATGGTTGTTTATGTAAGCGATGACGCCAACCACATTCCATTAAGAATTGATAGCCCGATCGTTGTTGGTAGTGTAAAAGTAGATATGATGGGATATAGTAATTTGCGACACCCGCTGAGTTCACTACTGAAAAAGAAATAACTTTCGCCTATAGTGTTAATTATTTCCCTGAACTTATTATCAGTACCTTTGCGTCTGTTAAGACGATATGTAAAAATATGGATAGTTTACCGGTAAATAAAGTAGCAGAAAGCGGAATTATCACATTGGATCTTGAAAATTATTTTCCGGGAGAAGGTACAATCATAGCATTTGACATTAAACCTTTCCTATTTAAAGAGATGATTGTAAAGGAGAAGGATTTTCGCCAAGCGCTACAGGAATGGGATTGGTCAAGTTTAGCGTACAAACACGTGGCGGTAACCTGTTCTGCTGAGGCTATAATACCAATGTGGGCCTATATGCTCCTCGCTTCCTATTTACAACCCCATGCGGCCAGTATGCATTATGGCACGCTCCCAGAAGTAACACGAACTTTATTATTACAGGCCATCCAAAACATAGAGCAGGATAAGTATAAAGATCAGCGAGTGGTAATAAAGGGCTGTGGCAATAAGCCTCTTCCGGAAGAAGCTTATTTAGCAATTACCCAAAAACTGCGACCGGTAGTTAAAAGCCTGATGTACGGGGAGCCCTGCTCGACCGTTCCTGTATACAAAAAGAAATAAAAAAAGAATGACTCCGAGTTTACCAACTGCGCATACCTTCACTGCAATAGATTTTGAGACTGCACATGGAAAAATGTGGAGTATCTGCCAGGTTGGCCTGGTGCGTGTAGAAAACGGCCAAATTGTGAAAGAGCTTGACTTCCTGGTAAGGCCACCCCAAAATGAGTACCATTGGGGCAATTCCAGGGTTCATAGGATTTATGCAAAAGATACCCTGAGTGCACCCAGCTTTAAGGATATCTGGCACCATATAGCGCCTTATATTGATCAGCAACATGTCGTGGCACACAATGCATCGTTTGACTGCAACTGTCTTAATGCAACCCTGGATTATTACCATCTCCCTCACCCCTCGTTTCATAGACATTGTACAGTAAATATCTATAAGCACAACCTGGCCTTTCTTTGCGCTCAATACGGTATCCCGTTGCAGCATCACAATGCCCTGTCTGATGCCCGGGCATGCGCTCAACTGTTCCAGATGTACCTACGTTCACAATCAGAACTACTCCCTGTTGTTAAGGCAAGTTAATCCACAATCCATCGTTTTCTATCCGATTCTTTAATTATCTCCCTTTATAATATGCATTCCACTTATTTGCTTACCGGTAGCAATCAAGGAGACAGGCAGCTTCAGCTAAGCAAATGCATTGACGAGCTCAACGAAAACGCTGGCTTGGTGCAATGCAGGTCTGCTCTGTATGAAACCCAATCATGGGGTAATGAGGACCTGCCTTGTCATTTAAACCAGGCCTTGCTCCTGCAAACCTCATTGTCCCCCCTGCAACTGTTGGGTATAATTCATAACATTGAAAATAGCCTGGGCAGGATCAGAACACAAAAATGGGGTATACGCGCCATTGATATCGATATCATTTACTTTGATGATATAGTCGTAAATCATCCACAGCTAATAATTCCGCATCCCCTGGTGCATTTGCGCCGGTTTGCTTTAACGCCACTGGCCGAAATCGCTCCCGACTATCAACACCCTGTATTACTTAAAACCAACAAATCCCTGCTATCAGCTTGCCCTGATGGTTTAAATGTTACGCCGCAGGAGCTGCAACACCGCCATGGGGATACCGGGATTGGTGTTATTTACCCGGCCGGATTGCCGGACAGCTAATAAGACGTTGTTCCGGATAGCATTTCCTTTTCTACCATTATAGATTTCCCCTCTATGGCGATGAACTCTACCGGCCTTCCTTATCTTCGTATTATGCAATACAAATTCATCGCTATAGAAGGCAATATTGGCTCGGGCAAGACTACATTGGCTTCTAAGCTTGCGTCTTATTATAATGCGGGCCTTATTCTGGAAACATTTGAAGACAACCCCTTCTTATCTAAATTTTATCACGACAACACGCGCTACGCCCTTCCGGTTGAGCTTAGCTTCCTTACCACCCGCTATACACAATTGGAAAAATACCTGAATCTCCATCAACAGAACTTACAGGTTGCCGACTATACTATTGCTAAAAGTCAGTTATTTGCACAAATGAACTTGGCCCCTGATGAGTACACCCTTTTTGCCAAAATAGCAAACGTTATGGAAATCAATTTACCTCAGCCGGATCTACTGATCTACCTGCACACCACCGTCGACAGACTACAACAACGCATTCGGCAACGCGGCAGGATCTATGAACAGAACATTAAAAATGAATATCTGCAAACCATAGAAGCCATGTACCTCGATTACCTTCAAATCCTGAAGAGCAGCAGATTACTCATACTGGATACAACAGACGCCGATTTTAATGATAGCGATCACCTCTCGCAGGTTGTATCGCTAATACAAGAGAAAATGCCTTCGGGAAGCCGGTTCAGGATCGCCTAACAGGATAATATAATGTATTCAGGAATAATAAGGTGCAATCATCCAATACACTATAACGCCGGTAAGCGCGATGTAAAACCATAAAGGCCAAGTATAACGGGCTATTTTACGATGACGGCCATATTCGCCCGTCAGCGCGCGGTAAGCCGTAAACAATATAAAAGGTAGAATGATCGCAGCAAGAATAATATGAGTGATCAAAATGAAATAATAAAAATAACGCAGAGCCCCAATTGCCGCCTTTTCGGTTTCACTCACCACATTATCATGGTTAATATCGCCAAATTTAGTATCGCCGGCGAATAAATGATGCCCGATATAGAATACCAGGAACAAAATAGAAAGTATGATTGCGGCGATCATAACCTTTTTATGAAGCATAAATTTCTTTTGCCTGGCTGTAACCAGGCCCAGTACTAATAATACTGCCACCACCGAGTTTATTATCGAATTGATAAGGGCGAAGATGTGCACATCGAAATCGAAAGGAAACGGGGGCGGCGCAATCCTGCTCAATGACGCCACTACAGCGAACACGATTAAGGAAACAATTATTATGAATATCCTTGCAATCTTGTCGTTTTTTTTTATACTTGGGCTGGGTACTTGTATCATCCGTTTTAATTTTTAATCTAAATGTGTGCAAGCCTAGCGGCCCTTCTTCTTTTTTTCTACATTCAGTATGTATATAGCATCGGCCAGCTTTTGCGTCTCCCGTTTATCCAGACCGTCAAAATATCCTCTTATATAACGACTGGTATCCAGGAGCACGAGTTGCTGTGAGTGAACAAAATCGCCCGGCACATCTGCGTCATTCAGCAAAAGCCCCAATTCGTTTTTAGCATAGTCAAAAATGGAATCTTTATTCCCCGTCAGAAACCACCAGCGATCATGGTCGGTCGTATACCGGTCTGCATAAGCCCTGAGTACAGGAACAGAATCTCTTTCGGGGTCAACGGATATGGATATAAACTGAACCAGTTCCGGGTTCTTTTTAATGTAAGCCTTCTGCAATTCTTTGACATTGGTACTCAACCTGGGACATACCGTGGGACATGTAGTAAAGATAAAATCGATAACCAGTATTTTCCCTTCCAGATCTTTATTCAGATTAACCTGGCGGCCAAGTTGATTGGTCAACACCAGGCCTTTTACTTTATGATAAACCGTATCTACAGCTTCCCCATCCTTTTCCCACACCCGGTCTATCCGGTCTACCCGGTAATACGCGGGTACTTTTAATTTACCATCTGAAAAGAAACGGGTAATATAAAAAAAAGATAGCGGAAGCACCATGGCCACCGCTATCCCGATAATGTACTTTGAAGTCTTTTTTGAACGCATTACGCCTGTATTCAATTTGCTATAATACTTTTTGCAGGTCAATGTTACCCGGCAAAAAGTCGATTTATTATCTACTAATGCTGAACGGCTTCAATATTCTTCGTATTGGCTTGTGTATTGTTCATATGTAACCAGAAATGGCCATCGGCCAAAAAAGCTATGATGAACCAAATAAATAGCAATAAGGGTACCAATACAACGTTTACAAAATTTTTCTGTTCATCACCCAAGTGCATGAAAACACGCACTATATAGGCTGCCTTTACAATTGTAAGCGCTAAAAAAATAGTGATGATCAGCCAGGAATGCACACCAGCATAATGCGCACCTAACCCAATGGCAACCTCTATTATAGTAACAACAGACAATAGTAAGGTAATCATCCAGATACGCTTCACCTGTTTACGGCTCTCTTCTGAATTAATATCTGTATGATGGTTCATGACACCAGAATAAAGCTTAGACTGATCGCCTTCGTAAAGGCTCTGGATGTCTTCGTGATGATGCTGTGCTGACATTTATATTTCTTTTTTTATACTTAAGGGAATAAACAGTTTTTCTGTGAAGCTTACAAAAGGTAGAAACAAGTGAATACGAATACCCATACTAAATCTACAAAGTGCCAGTATAATCCCACTTTCTCTACCATTTCATAGTGACCACGGCGTTCATAAGTTCCATTTACAGTATTCACCAACAGCATAATATTCAATATTACACCGCTTGTAACGTGCGCTCCATGGAACCCGGTTATTGTAAAAAAGTAGTTGTAAAAATCGTGTGTAGCCGCAGCCGCTACTGAAGGATCTCTGGCTATAGCCTCTGCAGTACCCGGACGGTGCATATTAAACAAGTGCTGTACAGACTCCAGTGGTGCATTAAAGAAAGATCCCCACCAAGCTCCGGTATGATATAGATGCGTCCATTCCCATGCCTGGCAAGCCAGAAAGCATATACCACCTATAATGGTCAGTAACATCCACCTTATAACTCCTTTCTTATCATTATAATGTCCGGCATGTACTGCAAGCACCATAGTTACGGAACTCAAGATCAGGATGAAAGTCATAAGACTTACAAACATCAAGGGTAAAGGTTTATCGGTAAAGTTACTAATTACAGGAAAGGAATGGAATACAGCGTTGGGATCGGGCCAGACATTACTGGAAAAGCGCGTAGTGCCATAGCTAATCAACAAGGCGCCAAAAGTAAGTGCATCAGAAATCAGGAAAAACCACATCATGATCTTGCCATAGCTGACATTATAAGGCGAGCGCCCCCCATGCCACCTGGTTGACTTTTCAATTGCAGCTGTAGTAGCTTGTGTCATAAAACTGTAATTTTTAATAACTCAAAAGACGGTGCAAGTTACTGTATGTTATTTATTATTTAAAGCAACCCACTCATATTTTTTAAAATATAGCCAATCTGCGCCGGTCAATTCAGGTTATTCTATCTGTTTATAATAAAGAAGATAAACAAATACAACCAGAGTATGTCGACAAAATGCCAATAGGTACTCACGATCTCAATAGCCGTCGTATTATAGTTTTTAACCTTCCGGCTAAAGGTTTGAAAAAACAAAATAAATAATGCGGCAACACCTCCCAGGATATGAAGTGCGTGGGTTAGCACTATAACAATAAGGTATTGGAAACTGACATTATTATTCCATTTAAGTTGCTCATACAGGTCTTTAAACCCCAGATATTGCAAAAGGGTAAAGCCTAGCCCTAGGAATAGTGTAAGCGTTACCATGCTGCGATGCAATTGCATTTGCCGCTGTTTAAAACTCCGCACTGCCATAATGATGGTAATACTGCTGAGAACAATTGCTGCTGTGGAATAATAGAATTCAACAGGCAAGTTGAAAGATTGCCAGTTTCCCTGCGATTTTCGCACAATATAGCCACTGGTGAGGCCACCAAACATCATGATAATGCTCCCAATCGCTATCCACATAGCAAACTTCTTGGGATGTATTTTTCTTCGTTGAGCACTTTGTTCGGCCATCATCATACGTTATGGTTTTATCATTAAATGCGGCACAGAATAAAAATCAGATTTTATCGATCAGCAGCGCCAGCAATACTGTAGGCAGGTAAATAAAGGAAGTGTACATCAATCCCTTAGCAGACCGCTTGTCGTTCCTTATGTAAAAAATGAAAGAAGCAAAGCAATACAGTAAGCCGACACCAACACTCACCCAGGTACCGGTAAGGCCAGACAATCCTATTTGATAAGGTAACATGGCCAGAGGAATAAGTGTAAGACTATAAAAAATGCATTGTAACCCGGTAAATGACGTTTTTCCCTCCCTGGAAGGCAACATACGTATACCTGCTTTTAAATAATCTTCATATCCAACCCATGCGATAGCCCAGAAATGTGGAAATTGCCAGAAAAACTGTATTAAAAATAGAGACCATCCGCCCAATCCGCTAAAACTGTTCGTTGCTGCTACCCAACCAATCAAAGGAGGTAAGGCACCGGGTATAGCCCCGATGAACGTGGCTATCGGATGGATCTTCTTCATAGGTGTATAGGCGAATCCATACAAAAGCAGGGAGAGTAAACTCAGTAATGCAGCAGAGATATTAAAAAAGTAGGCCAGGATGGTAAACCCGGAAAAAGCGCACAACAAACATAATATCCAGGCTTCTGTCACTGCCATACGTTCGTCGGGTAATGGCCGCACCATCGTACGTTTCATATACCGGTCGCTTTTCCGCTCAAGTATCTGGTTGATAATATTGGCTCCGGTAGTAACCAAAACGCCGCCGGTAAAGAGAATTAATACATCCTTCCACAAAAACTGTACGCCAGGAACAATAAGATAGCCCACCACGCTTGAAAAAACCACCATGAAGCTTAGATTAGGCTTCATCAACTGAATATAGTCCCGGAATTTGGCTGCGACAAAAGAGTATTCCTTTATTTTTATAGGCTCTTCCCTAAGCATGAAACGTATTAAATGTGATGAATGGAAAGAAATATTCGGATGGCAAAGGTAAATGTTTTACCATTCTTTTACACAAGAATTTTGGAATACCCACCCCTCCCTTCCTGCCAGTTCCTTTTTCCACTAGCATCAGGAAATAAGAGATTAGATAGCATAATATACTTCAACTACCTGCATTACGTTTTTTGCATCCCAAAAAATCAATAACATACGATTGTCTGGAACGAACGCAAGGCTTCGACATCTGGTGTTATTCTGAAAGGTAAAAACAGGTGTATAAAGCAACAAAAATGATAATTAATGGGGTTAAGATCATTAAAATACAAAATATATTTAACGCGACACCAGATGTAAATCCCTGGCTCTATAAATGAGAGAACCTAAAATAGAGCACTACAATATCTGAGGTAGGGGTACAAAAAAGGGGCCATCCCAAAACTTTCGGACAACCCCTGAATTGCAGTTAAGGCTTAGTTCCGCTATGGCCAACGTTCATCTTAAACACCTACACCGCAAAACTTTCTCCACATGCACAAGTACGGCTGGCATTTGGATTTATAAAGTGAAAGCCTTTACCATTAAGGCCCGCTGTAAATTCTAAAACAGTATCACAAAGATACAAAAAACTTTTTATATCCGTGACGAGCTTAATGCCTTTATCTTCAAACACCTGGTCACCTTTTTGCGGCTCATTATCGAAGTCCAACTTGTAGGATAAGCCCGAGCAGCCCCCACCTACAACCGCTATCCGTAGAAAATAATCAGGACCTAAATGCTCTTCCTCCTGTATTTGCAATACGCGCTCTTTTGCTTTTTCCGTTATATATATCATATTACAATTAATTTACCTGCAAACATCTCCAATGCAATAAAAAAAAAAAAAAAAATCATATACCCCCTATTCTTTGTCGCTCTGCCATGAGAGCCCCGTTTATTTCAGCAATGGCAGTTTTGATGTCGGCCTCGGTATTGCACCTTCCCATGCTTATTCTTAAGGCTCCTTTAAGTTCCTGCTCATTTAATCCCATAGCTGTCAAAACATGAGACGCCTGTTGCGACGCTGAAGTGCAGGCGGAACCAACAGAAAAGGCAATTTTTTGACTCAACCGGGCAATCAACCGTTCCGCACGTACTCCCACAAATGAGATGTTGCTGACATGAGATAGCCGGCATTGTCTATGACCATTTATTTTACCTAGGTACCCATTAGCTACCCATCCTTCTTCCATCCTATCGCGCCAGAAGCCCAACCGGACTCCGTCATCATGCATGCGTTTTGCGCTGAGTGCACAGGCCATTCCTAATCCTACTATGCCCGGTACATTCAGTGTACCGCTGCGGAATGTTCTCTCGTGACCTCCGCCATGCATCTGGGAGATCAGGCTCACCCGTGGAGATTTCCGCCTTACAAATAACGCACCGACTCCTTTAGGTCCATATAGTTTGTGCGCACTTAAGGCCAACACGTCGATAGAGTGGTCCTGTACGTTAACAGGTATCTTACCTATCGCCTGAGTAGCGTCAGTGAAAAAAAGAACGTTATTCTTCCGGGCTATCTGACCAATTTCAGCGACAGGCTGGATTACCCCGGTTTCATTGTTGGCAAACATAATAGCAATCAACACAGTAGTAGGCCTAATCTTGGACTCAAGCAAGCGGAGATCGATCAAACCCTCAGCATTTACCGGTAAATAATCGACTTCAGCTCCTTTTTTTTCCAAATAAGCGCAGGTATCCAAAACGGCCTTATGTTCTGCAACACAGGAAATAATATGATTGCCCTTGATGGCATAACGCTCCCAAATACCCTTAATGGCTAAATTACAAGCTTCCGTTGCTCCCGAAGTAAAAACAATCTCCTCCGGTTCTGCAGACAGGAGCGCTGCAACCTGGCCCCGCGCCTTCTCTACTCCTTCTTCCGCCACCCATCCAAAAGAATGTGTTCTACTCGCCGCATTGCCGAATTTCTGTAAAAAATAAGGCAACATCGCGTCCAATACTTCCGGATCGCAGGGAGTTGTCGCATTATGATCCAAATATATCATTACCTCTGTGCAGGCACCACGCTGCTCTAATCAGAGGCAGACATGCCAAGCAACAAAATTAGTTCTAATGTTTTACTTTTGCCCCACAAAAAAATTGCCTCTGTCAATTTTGGCATTTACAAAAACTATTTGCTGCAATGTTGAAAATAGAACATATTGGTATAGCCGTTAAAAGTATTAGTGAATCAGTGCCTTTATTCGAAAAGTTGCTGAACACGGGTTGTTACAAAAAGGAAAGCGTCGAAAGCGAGGGGGTACAAACAGCCTTTTTCCAGAAGGGAGAAACGAAAATTGAACTTCTTGAGGCCCAGCGGGCCGACAGTCCTATAGCAGGATTTATTGAAAAAAAAGGGGAAGGCATACATCACATAGCCTTTGAAGTCCAGGATATTGTTGCGGAGATGCAACGCCTAGCTGCAGAAGGCTTTGTATTGTTAAACCAACAGCCTAAAGAGGGTGCAGATAATAAATTAATCTGCTTTTTGCATCCTAAGTCGACAAATAGTGTACTGATTGAGCTTTGCCAGGAAAAAAAAGTGTAAAACTTTACCTTTACAGGTAAGCTTGTAAGCCATTTCACCTTCCCCTCCTATTTTTGCAATTATGTCTATAAATACGCCCCCTAGAGTAGTTCCCGTTGCCGCATTGATATTATGTCCTGAAGAAATTTTCCACTTCAACAGTTTCTTCTATTCCTTGCATATCCGCACAGGTACTAAAGTACCTTTTGAGATGTTTCCACTGGATGACTTTCAGATTGAACGCTACTTTGGTAAACATAATACCGAGACTAAAACCGTACTGGCAAAGTTGAATGACAATGATATTGCCTTTGAAATAGATTTGCTTAAAAAAAAGCACGCCCGGGAAAAATCGGGGATGAGCCTGGAAAAGTATTTAGACCGGACCGGTGTGCGCTACCTGCATTCCCTAATGGTCGATTTACTGAAATCCGCGCCCGAATTAAGAATGTACCACCGGATCAAAAATAGTCAGGGCAATTACCTTATCTCCAAATGCAGTGTACACAGGTCAGCACCCGACCTATCCTTTGAAGTAGAGGAAAGGGCTGGCGGAGGGTTGTATATACAACCGTTGATTCATACCGATATGGGCATCTTTTCACTGGAGAATGTGTCTGTTTATAAGTTCCTGGTAGATGTGAAAGAAGGCAATTATTACTGCCTTAACACCGCAGATTACAGAACCCTGGAATGGCTGCATTTGAGCCAACCGGAACAATATGCTACCGATCCCGTACTATTCTCGCAGCGTATTGTTCAAAAGCTGGAAGAGACCCACAAAGTAAACCGGAACAATCTTTTTCAAAAGCAGGAAATTAAAGCCTTGCCCGAAAACTGCATTTATGTTAGCGAAATCAGCGATTCTCTACTGATGTTCACTCCAAAGTGGCGTTATGAAAATATAATAATTGAAGGCGACTGGAAAGAGTGTCACGAGACCATACGTAACGGCGAAATGTACACCATATTCCGTGATCAAAAAGCCGAATCAGACTTCCTCGATTATCTTAAATCTTTACACCCTAACTTTTCCAAACAATCTGGCAAATTCTTCTATCTGAACTTTTCCGATGCGAAAAAGAAACAATGGTTTTTAAAAACCTATCATACCCTCCTGGAGCAGAGCATCATGATGATCGGCCTGGAAATGCTCAAACATTTCCGGTATTCGAGTCATACCCCAGTCAATAGCCTAACTATATTGGCGCAGGAAGAGGAAATACTGACTTTGCAACTAAAAATACACTTCGGAAAAGAAAAGATAAGCCTTTCGGAATTACAAAAACTATTACTGGCGGGGCAAAGTGCCATTCTGCTCAAAGACAGTACCATAGGCGTCTTTTCAGAAGAATGGCTGGATCAGTATGCTTTTATCATCAAACATGGCAAGATATCAGGCGACCACATCAGCATACCGCAATGGATGATGTTAAGCCTTGAGGAGGGAGAAGCTAAAACGGTACTTAAGTCTTCGGTGGAAGAGGATTGGATAAGGAAATGGAGTGACTGGCAAGATGAACATAAAATAGTTTATCCTGTACCGCAAAAAGTAAATGCGATGCTTAGGCCTTATCAGCATAAGGGCTTTGAATGGTTGGCCCTGCTATCTGAATTCGGCGCGGGCGCCTGCCTTGCCGACGACATGGGATTGGGGAAAACCCTGCAGACCATTACTTTTCTCTGCTTTCGCCAGGAACAAAGGCAGGATTGCCGGCACATTATTATTTGCCCTGCATCTCTTATATATAATTGGGAGGCAGAGCTGCGCAAGTTTGCCCCGCATTTGCATACTCATGTACATAATGGGAATAACCGTAACATAGCACAGTTTTTTGAAAACAATTGCCATATCCTGATCACCACTTACGGAACGTTGCGCAGTGATGTAGAAAAGATTAAAAGTATTCCATGGGATACGGCTATTGTAGATGAAAGTCACAACATTAAGAATGTCCGCGCTCAGCTTACAAAAGCTGCCCTTACCCTAAATGCTCAGAATAAAATTGCGCTAAGCGGAACGCCGATCATGAACAATACGTTTGATCTGTATGCGCAACTTAGCTTTTTGTTACCTAATTTACTAGGTGGTCAGGAATTTTTCAAACGCGAATACGCTCATCCAATTGATCAGGACAGGGACCAGGAAAAAGTAAAAGCCCTGCAAAAATTAACAGCCCCCTTTATCTTACGCCGCACAAAAGAACAGGTAGCTACCGATCTGCCGTCTAAAACAGAAAGTATATTGTGGTGCGAAATGGGCGAACAACAAGCGACGACTTACGAACTTATTAAAAGCCAGATTAAAGACAGCATTTTCCTGGACATACGTACAGATGGCTTTGCCAAAAGCAAACTGAATATCCTACAAGGCATTTTAAAACTCAGGCAGGTTTGCGGCTCTCCTACATTGCTTTCAGATTTTCCGGAACATAGCGAATCTGTAAAAATCTGTACACTTATGGAAGAGCTTGAAAACCTAAAAGATAATAAAGCTCTGGTATTTTCGCAGTTCAAGGGCATGCTGCACTTAGTTGCAGAAGAATGCCGAAAGAAGGGGATCAGCTACTTTCATTTCGACGGGGATACACCAGTTAAGGAACGGCAGCATATGGTTAGCCAGTTCCAGGAAGCCAACAACACCACGCGCTTATTCTTAATCAGTTTAAAAAGCGGTAACGCCGGCTTGAATCTTACAGCCGCAGATTACGTTTTCCTGATGGACCCCTGGTGGAATTCGGCGGTACAGCAACAGGCCATTGATCGTACACACAGGATTGGGCAGGATAAAAAAGTTTTTGCCTATAAAATGATTTGTAAAGGAACGATCGAAGAAAAAATTATTGAGCTGCAGGATAAAAAACAAATGCTTTCAGATGAATTGGTCTCTGCTGAGGACGGCTTTGTAAAAAACCTGACAGAACAGGATATAATGTACCTTTTCGACTAGCACCCCCTAATTTTTTTTTGAGCTGTCTGGCAATTTATAAAACGATTTGAATCGTTTTATAAATTGCCTTATCTGCCCTGGCACAAAAATTTCAACCTGCTATTCAAAAATCTAGCGGCCTGTTTAAAATTTATTCCATAAAAGTTTTATAGCAGATAATTTGACCATTTCTTCCTACGATTCCATTAATAGCTCGTATTTACAACACAATCGTCTAATATGGTCAAACCAGAAAAAGGTTCTCTCTACTATCTACTGCTTATAAAAGGGTTGAAGTCGCCGTCAGCGGGCAATGTCCTGGTTCCTGGTAGGGGCATAACAGCCTTGCAGTACCTCATCAACAAATAATACAGCTTCGCTGTCAGGAATAGGAGCAATCGTAACCACGACGGACAATAAAAAGCCAATCTTATCTACAAATATTGGACGCTTAATTGTTTCCCATTTTTTATTGCCGTCATAACGCTTCAAAAACCTTTTGTTGTATCGATGAACGCTTGGGGTTGTCCACAATATATAATGTAGCATAAGCTTCCCGGCCTTCTTAGATCATCTTGCTTCGAAGCTTATCTAACAGGATGTCAAATAGCTCTGCTGCAACCTATTCTCATTAATTCCGTTATTAATACGCCAATTCAGCCGGCGGAATGCACGAGTAAGATATTTTGTTCCTGTTTGGGCAAAGGCGCATAGCCGTCAATACCAGGGCAATACGTTCCGTTATGCTTTGCCTCCATCAGGCGGGTACGGACGCATATTATACGGTAATACGGCAACCCGGATAGGTATCAGTCCTCTGTGGGGCGATACTTGGCGACATAAGGTTTGTCCCCGCAAGCTATTTCACGGTATTTCGACGTTATGTCACGGTACTTCGGCACGGCGTCGCGGTATTTCGGCACGGTGCTGCGGGAGCGCGACATCCTTCCACGGGAGCATAGAACTATATCACGGGGGTAGGACATCATTCTACGAGGGCCGGAAACTATGTCAAGGGAACAAGACATCATTCTACGGGAGTGTGGAACGAGGTCACGGCGGCACGACATTATTCTATGGGGGCTAGAAACATTATCATGACAACACGACATCGTTCTGCGGGAACGCGGAAACATATCACGACGGCATGACATCATTCCACGGGAGCGGGAAACCATATCACGGGGATACGACATCATTCCACTGGGACGAGAAACCTTATTACGGAGACGCGACATCATTCCACCGGGGCGCGACATCGCGTCACGGTACCGAGGAACAATGCCGAAGTACCACGAAACCACAAATTACAACCATATAACGCTGGCCAGGAAGAACAATATTTTGCCGGTGAACGAATGCTTTCCCACCCCAATTCCAGCCGGCGAACGGAGAAGAGACGAAAATGTTAAAGAAGAAGATAAGGCTGTCTGTTAGTGACAACGGATAGGACAATGTTTCCGCGATAGCATCAGGCGGTATGGGCTACCATCCGGTACGGACAAAGGGTATCGAACAGTTTTATTGGAAAAAACTGGGAAAAACGCCTTTGAACCACCAATAAGCATAGACGCATTGAGAAAAAACAAAGCAATTATATCTCCCCCTGAAGCACCATCAATGCGCGCCGTCCTGGTACTGTATAGCAGTATTGCAGTAACCTCTTCAGCAATAATACAGCTTTGCTCTAATAATAATAAGCTAATCCATGCTGAAGGAAATCTTTTGGGTTGCATCCACAATGGACAACCTGCTTTCCTAACATACACCAATGCATGGAATAGGATGCGGAATTTACGCTTTCTGGGTGTTTTGTCTCAATCACCCTTAATTTTCTCCCTTGGGCCTCGGTCAAACTTATTGGATATCTTTTTTTAAGTTGAACAAAGCAAAGAAAGTACGTTTTAATATTTAATCAATACCGATGATAACCTTTTTTGTATCCTTTTTTAAATAGCCCCTGAGCCATAGAAGGTGATATAGGAAAACCGTGTGTCCTGGGAATATAGTATTCACTATAAAAAAACTGCTTTACCCCCATTGTCCATGGAAATAAAGCAGTTATAATACTTTATTAATTCTTAATGGCTAATAACCACTTTCCGGGTAATCACGCCTTTGTTGTCTGTAACGACCCGAACATAGTAGACTCCAGAAGGCAACTGACTTACGGGAATCGAGACAACAGATCCTGTTGTTACTTCCAGCTCTGCGATGAGTTGTTGCCCCTGTATATTATATACCTGTATGCCTGTTACCTTTCCGGTCAGCCCCGAAAAATCAATCCACAATCTAGAAATTGCCGGGTTAGGATAAATAGAAATTGCCCCGTTCTCCAGGTTATCCGCAATAGATGTTGCTGGTTCGCCGGTTACGAGTAATTCAATTTGGTTTTCGGCACCGTCAATACCCGTCAGCGGCGCCCATTCAGCATTCAAGTCCATGTAACTGATCCGGATATAATAGAGCCCGGGAGTTAAAGAAGTGATCCCTGTTGAAGTAAAAGACACCGTTTTCACACTATCTACCGGCAACGTCTGGTTATTGAAACGGCTAAAGAACGTAACATACGTACTGTCCTCCCGGTATATTTCCGCCCGATAAAATCCGCCTTCGTAATCTAAATCGCTAATATTAGTTATAGTAGCCGTTACACTAAAAGAATCTCCCCTGTTGATAGTTTGCCTGGAAATATCCAGTTGTTGTAATGACAGCGCCATTGACTTTAAAGGAGTAGGAGCAATGCCCGCAGGTTCTATTTTGATCAATGCTTGCTGGTTGTAGTTAAAATTTCCGCTTCCAGCCCCAATGCCTAATGCGGAGGGTTGCAGGTTATTTATTGTAAAGTAGCCATCGCTATTACTTCCCCATCCCCAATTGACATGGAACATGTTATTTTCATCATAACCGTCAAAAATAAAAGCATGGCCCATATTTTGCCCGCCGGATACACCAAAACCTGCGTATAAAATAGGGCGGCCCGCATCGATCTCTGCTTTGAGCAAGTTAAGCCATGTATTTTCTGAGTAGCCATCCCTGCGAAGTCCCTGAATAGAACTTTTATAGCCAAAATTTTCTTTAAAAGCCGTTTCTGCACTTTTAGCTCCCGAATACCATGCAATTACCTGCGATCCACTACCTGCAGGAGCATAAGACATTTGAACCGCAATACCGCAATGATATCCTAATTCGGATACGGCCTCTTTTGAAGCAGTAAAAGAATTTCTGGACACATTATCCGGCATTACGCTCCATTGGTAATGTGTCGCTCCAAAATCTGCCGATAAGGCTCCATAGTTTGCATCGGAATAACTATAAGACCCCGTACCCGTAGCCGGATAATTCCAATATTTCATAATTTGCGCCATAGCAGTAGCTACGCAACCAACGGGCGTTTTGGTCGACCCGCTGCCGGGTGTATATAAATCATAATAAATTCCCTGGTCCCAGGTGGTTGTCAGCATTGGTTCGACGCCGCCGGTAGGTTTGCTGGCCCAACTATTGCCGTTCCCGTTCAAAGCCTGCCACTTCTGTGTAATGTCTGCTGTCGTTGTTATCCCATTGTCTATCATATAGACAATTTGATCCTCATACAACCGCATCCAATATTGGGTTTCAGGGGAAGCACCCACACCAGTTTGGAAATTGTTCCTAAAGGAATAGGCCAGGATAGGTTGAGCAACATCGTCTGCTGCAACAACAATAAAGCCGGGTACGTTATCAAGACTAAAAATATAGTATGCATTTATTGCAATACCGTTGCCGGTTGTTGTCGAGAGTGCATACTGTAATTTCGTAGGGGCTGCCACTCCTGTTTTTGATATTGCAAAATTTTCAGCAACCTTTTGCGCTGTTGGCAGATCGATTTGGCGGGCGAAAAGAGTTGCCCCGGCTAATACACTAAGTAATAAGAAAGAAAAAGTCTTCTTCATTAGAGAAACATTTGCACTATTTCCGTTAACTAATCAGGTTGAAAACAATTTCCATGATGGGATCGGAGGGCCGTCTCCATCAATAACATTTCTTTACTTTAGTATAAAAACGACCCAAATTTTGATAAAAGTAATAAATTAAGAACGAACGGCCAAAAACCACTGTACCTACATGAATATGCCTAAGCCAGGGCGCATCGGAAGTGACACATTACCATTGTCATACGACAAAGCCTCGCCCACATTTTCTTTCAATAAAAGTGGTCCGTCGATATCAGCATAGTCCGCCAGGGGTAATAAATGAGCTAGGGCAGTAGCGCCCACGACACTTTCGCACATACCGCCCAGCATTACCTTTTTGCGGGCATCTTTGATTTTCCGGATCATTTCCAGTGCCGGCGTAATGCCGCCACATTTCGACAGTTTAATATTAATGCCGTCATACAGCTCCAGGCAGTTTTCCAGATCAGCTAAAGTGTGACAGGCCTCGTCAGCGATGATCGGTAGGGATGTAACCTTCTTTAATTCCTGTAGCCCATCAAAATCGCTACGATGCAATGGTTGTTCTACAAGTTCTATACCCATTGCTTCCAACCGGGGCAATATGTCCTTTGCTTCATCTAAACTCCAGCCTTCGTTAACATCTACACGGATGGTAGCATCCGATACCCGGCGCAATGCCTGAACCGCTTCCAAACCAACGCCATTGCCCAACTTCAACTTATAAACGGGCCATGGCTTTAGCGCCACACGTTGTTCTATTTCTTCATTAGAAGCCATTCCTATAGAGTAATCCGTTACCGGTATATTTTTCCATTGCAAACCCAGCAAGGCATAAAGCGGCCGCTGGTTCATTTGCGACCATAGGTCCCAGCCGGCAATATCCAGGGCTGAGATCAGGAAATTATTTCCTGGTAACAGATGATGTAAAAAATGCCAGAAACGCTCAGGCGAAGTCAATGCATAACGCTCTATCATTGCCTTATTTTTCTCCAGCAACACAATCATTTCAGCTACATCGGCGTTATAGTACGCAATTGATGTGGCTTCACCATAACCGGTAAAGCGCCCCAGTCCTAAAGACAAGATAAGTGTAGACTGCTCCGCTTTAATTCCCTTTGACGTTACAAATGGAAATTGAAAAGGAAGCGAATAGGATTGGTATTTTAATTGAAGCATTATCGAAAGTTTGATACAAATCTCTAAATAAAACGGTAACGACGAAGATTTTTTTATAAAAGGCACGGCAACTGTTATCTTTGCGCGTTAATTTATATTTCAATATTATGAAGAAATTACTTGGAGTAATAGCCTTTACAATGGCAATTTTACCCTTTACACATGCCCAGGAGGCTGAAAACAATACAGAAGCAAAAAAAAGTATTGTCAAGCCCTCTAGGGACTTTGTGATGCTCCAGTTAACCTATGAAAACTGGAACGGCACGCCGGATAATGTAAAAATTGGCGGCATCGGACGCGGGTTCAATGCATATCTCTGCTACGACTTCCCGATTGCAAAATCAAATTTCAGCTTTGCCGCAGGTCTGGGAGTTAGCAGCAGTAATGTTTACTTTAAAGACCAGTTAGCAGTGATGAATACAAATGCCAGCGCTATCGTTTTCCAGAATGTTGATACGTTAAGTAATACGGACTTTTATAAGAAAAGTAAGTTAAGTACAACTTACCTGGAAGCGCCCTTTGAGCTGCGCTTTTTTGCCAACAAAGAGAACAGGAACCGGGGGTTTAAAGCCGCAATAGGCATGAAAGTTGGCCTGCTGGTAAATGCACATTCTAAGAATAAGAATGTATTGAGTGGGCCAAGCGTAGTAGAAAAAACGGTCACCAAACGTTATGTCCAGACTTGGCGGTTTTCTCCTACTGTTCGTTTAGGCTGGGGCAACTTTTCTGTATACGGCTCTTATAGTCTTAGCCCCCTGTTCAACAACGGGCAGGGCCCCGAAGTATTCCCCTACTCCGTCGGCATCTGTATAACCGGCCTGTAAGCATTGAGGGTAAACTTCCGAATAGTTTGAACATAAAAAAGGGCCATACACAGCATTATGGCCCTTTTTTATGTCGTACTCGAATAAACTGCTTTGCGGCGGTCAGCCGCCGGGCGCGGCTATTAGAAAGCCCTAAACAGTCAAAGATTCGCTACTCTTTCCACCTTTTCAGGATCAAAGACGAGTTGGTTCCCCCAAAACCAAAAGAATTGGACAAAAAAACATCAAAACCGCGTTGTAGCGTTTGGGGCAGAACATTAATCTTTGCCGAATGCTCGTCTGGTGTTTCAAAGTTAATATTGGGTGCCATAAAGCCACCTTGCATCATTAGCAACGAATACACAACTTCGCTGGCTCCCGCCATCCAGCATTCATGTCCGGTCATTGATTTGGTGGAGCTAACGGGAACCTGGCCGCCAAATACTTTAAATATTGCTTCGGCTTCACTCCCATCGCCAGCCGGGGTCGATGTGGCATGGGCGTTAACATATTGAATTTCAGAAGCTTGAAGTCCAGCTTCTTTCAAAGTGCGCGTGATAGACATCACCTGTCCGTCGATACTGGGGTTGGAGATGTGATCGCCATTGGATGAAAAGCCATAACCACAAACTTCAGCCAGAATTTCGGCTCCTCTCGCCCGGGCAGATTCCAGGCTTTCGAGCATAACGGTGGCGGCGCCGCCACCCGGTACCAGTCCATCCCGGTCCTTATCAAAAGGCCGTGACGCTTTTGTCGGTTCATTTTCCCGGATAGAGAATGTGCCCAAAGCATCAAAATTAGGCATTGAATAATCATTAATTTCCTGAGCGCCGCCACATATAACTCTATCCTGCAGGCCGTTTTTGATAAAAAGATATCCCATGCCGATGGCATGTGAACCACTGGCACAAGCAGCACTTATACTAAAATTTATGCCTCTCAGTTTTAAAATGGTTGCCAGATTCATGGTCACCGTCGAATTCAGCACCTGGAAGACGGAACCGGATCCAACCATCATGGAATCTTTTTTTTCCCTCAGTATATCAATTCCCTCTATCACCGGCTTCGCACAACTGTCATTGCCGTAAACGATTCCTGTCTCGTTCTCTGCAAAAAAATCCTTATCCACACCAGCTTGCTGCATAGCTTCGATGGTAGCCATATAAGCAAATTCCGCCTGCTCCGGCATCATAATCCGAGCCCTTCTGTCCAGTAATCCTTTTAAATCTGGCCTGGGAACATATCCCGTTAATGCAGAACGGTATCCCATTGTTTTACGCTCTGGACGATATATTATACCAGATTTTCCCGTAAATAAAGATTGCATCACCTCACCCTTCCCGATACCCAAAGAGGAGTATATTCCCATCCCCGTCACTACAACTCTGTTCATTAAAATAGCTTTTGTTTGCAAGTGCAAATTTGCAATATTTTGTATTAACGGGATCTTTAAAATATTTACTCGTAACGTAGAGCAATTATAGGGTTTAGACGGGAAGCCTTGGCAGCCGGGTAGTAGCCGGCAGTTATTCCTACTATTGTGCATAGTAATAATCCTAATCCCATCCATGTCCAGGGTACTATAAATCCGGTTTTCAGAAAAACAGAAAGTACATTACCTATTAAGATTCCCAAAATTACCCCAATGATTCCGCCGCTAAGGCTAATCAAGACTGATTCCATCAGAAATTGCTTCCTTATAACGGCACTTTTTGCACCCAATGCCTTGCTGATACCGATTTCTCGCGTCCGTTCGGCTACCGACACCAACATTATATTCATAAGTCCGATAGCAGCACCCAACAGCGTAATAAAACCGATGAACATAGCGGCCCCTGTAACGTAACTAATATTTTCCACAACCATTGCTGCAAGGCTATCATTTTTGTTAACACTAAAATTAGCCGGCGCATCCAGAGATAGTCCCCGGATTTGCCGGAAAAGCCCTTCTGCCTCCTCTGCTGCAACATTGATAACATACGACCGCTCATCGCCGTAAAGCGATCGCGCGTTCTGCAAAGAAGTAAAAACAAAATTATCTGCATTAGAAATCATACTGCTGCCTTTGGATGCACAGATACCAATAACTCTATAGCGTATATACCCTACCATTACTACAGCATTTATTGCGTGCTGGACCTTGTTGCGGAATAGCTTCCGGGCAATTGCATCGCCCAAAATACAGACATAGTCACCCCTGACTATTTCTGCAGGAGAGAAATTACGTCCTGCTGCAAGCGACGTATTCGTTATGCTGAGGTAATTTTCATCTACTCCCAGAACCGAAATATTAGGATTAGTGGCTATCGAATTATATTGCACCGTTGCCGCCGATCGTGCTACAGCAGAAATACCGACGGTTGCAGGGAAACGATAGCGGTCGCAAAAAGCAAGTGCCTCCCGGAATGAGATATTTTTTTGCTCTGATGATGATATGTTAATGCCGGCTTTGCCATTTTTCTGGATAAGCAATTCATTCGTAATCTGGAAGGTATTTGCCCCCATGCCACTAAAGCTGGAATATATGCTGGCCTTCAAGCCTTCGATCGCTGTTAAAATACCCACTAAGGCCATGATACCGAGGGCAATAATGCCAATAGTGATACCTGTCCGTAGCTTACTGGTACGGATAGTTCGGAGGGCCGACTGGACATCAAACATTATAGACATATATTCCAAATAAAATAGCTTTACCACAACGTGCTAAAGCTATACTGCAATATTACTAACCGGTTTGACCGAAACGGACTGAATAATCCTTATTTCGTGCTGCCCGATTCATACGAAAACAGGATAATAAATTCCACACGCCTGTTCCTTCTTCTTCCGTCCTCTGTATTGTTATCTCCAATAGGATTTTTCATACCCAAGCCCCAGGTAAACATGCGATCCGGAACAACCTGGTAGACCTGCAAAACTGCTTTGGCACTATCTGCCCGGCTTTGCGACAGCCGCTCATTAATTTGTTCCCCACCGGTTTTATCAGTATAACCATTAATCAGTATACTGGTTCTATTATATTTATTTAACGCGTTGGCAAATCGCTCCATCAATGGCCAGGTTTCGCGCCCTAAGCTGGACTCATTTTTCTGAAACAGCAGGTGTTCGGGGAAGAGTACCTTCACGGTATCATTTAATATGGATACCTCGGCTTCATTAACAGCTACCTTTAACTCCTTATAAGCAGCCTCCATATACGTGTGTTTTTTACGGGCCAGTCTTTTCTGGCTATTACACGCCACAATTAGTATGGAAAACAGGAAAACAGTAAAAATTAAGAGTTTTTTTTCTATCTGCATAAGGCTATATAAATGAGGAAATAATGCCA
>JBEBWN010000011.1:0-25462 GCA_040392235.1 Taibaiella helva
GATCTCCGGCCGCCTTTCCCGAAGCCATCAATACATCCTTTATATTGGCATAGCTTTGGTTTAGGTAGAGGGCCACTTCATTTGGGGCTATCCAACGGGCCTCTTCGATATCTTCCTCTAATTGTGGCTGTAATCGATTGTCGGCCGAGGTTTGCATATGATACCAATGGGTTTTCTTTAGCACATTTTTACCTTTATATGCATAAATGTGAAAAGTATCATCAATCTTGTCCCCCAATATTAGTTCTGCCAATCCTGTTTCTTCCTCAACTTCCCTAAGGGCACATTCTTCTATTGTTTCCCCTTCATCCCACTTACCCTTGGGTAAATCCCACATGCCACGTCTGAAAATCATCAGGATATTCCCGTTGGGAGCCGATACCACTCCTCCTGCAGCTTCGATCAGCTCATACTCACTTTCCAGCACTTCCTTTACCGATGATGCGGAATAATCCTGGATCAATATACCTTGACCGGAAGCATCGGATAAATAAGCACCAGCCATGCGCAAATGATCGGAAGTTGCCCCTTCCAGGAGACGATAATGTTTCGCTTCAGGAAAACGGCTGCGATAATCTTCCGCTGAATCTGTTAAAACCAGAGGTTTATCGTTACAGTAGATTTTCTGTGTGAAATGCATAGTTTAGAATCAATTTAAGTACCGATTGCAGCTGATCCAGGCCTGCGAAGGTAGATATTCTGTAAGCGTCAAAAAAAATTATAAATAAAAGGTTAGCAATGTATATAACTGCTTAATTTTGCCTCCTATGAGTACAGCGTCTATTTTTGCCGAAAAATTATTACAAATTAAAGCACTGAAACTGAGCCCGGATGCACCCTTTACCTGGGCCTCTGGCTGGCGATCGCCAGTTTATTGTGATAACCGTAAAATACTAAGCTATCCGCATATCAGGGACTATGTAAAAAGCGAACTGGCTAACACCATACTGGACAGCTTCCCGGATGCTGAAAGTATAGCCGGCGTTGCTACCGCGGGTATTCCCCACGGCGCTTTAGCGGCCGACCTGCTAAAATTACCGTTCATTTATGTCAGGAGCAAGCCTAAGGGCCATGGTTTGAGCAACCAGATAGAAGGCGTTGTTACAGCAGGTCAAAAAGTAGTGGTTATCGAAGATCTGGTTTCGACAGGCAAAAGTAGTTTAGAAGCGGTAGAGGCGCTAAGAAGCGCAGGTGCCGAGGTTATTGGAATGTGTGCTCTTTTTACCTACGGATTCCCACAAGCTTCAGAAGCATTTGAACAGGCCGGAGTGCCGTTGGTTACGTTAAGCAATTACAATGCACTGATGGAAACAGCTATGGAATTAGGCATACTGGAACCTGGCGATAAAGACAAACTGGAAGAGTGGCGCCTTCAACCGTCAACCTGGGGGCAATAAACCTAAGCTACGTAAGCCTCTTTTAGCATAAACAAATTTCATGCAATAAACTAAAATTAACTATATGAAAAAAGTACTCCTTTCTATCCTGTTTACAGGTTTTGTTACAGCCGGAAGCTACGCACAGCCAAAGAGTGTATTGGTATATGGCGATTTGGGTGTTAGTTCGCATAAAACGGAGAACGATGATAAAACATTTGGTTTCCGGATCAATCCCGGCATTGGCTACCAATTCGATAAGTATTGGACAGTCGGTCTTACAGGATCCTTTAATACCGACAGGTCCAGATCCAGCAGGAGCAGAGAATGGGATTACTACAATAGCTACAGTGCGGGATTATTTGTCAGAAATACCTTCCCCGTGAGCAGGATCTTTTTTGTGTTTTCCCAATTAGAAGGTGGATACATAGGGGGGGCTAAGGGTAATACCGGGACCAATACCACCGAAAATACCAATGGGTTTTATGCACGGCTCACACCTGCTGTCGGAATTTTTGTAGGACATGGCTTTGCTCTTAATTTCGGCTTCGGCGGCATTAGTTATCAAACCTCCAAATTATCCGGCGCTGCTAAAGCTAATTCTTCTTTCGACTTAACCTGGGGTACCCAATTTAACATTGGTGTCTCAAAAAATCTGCGTTGCGGACATCATAAATATGGCCCCCGTAAATACAGGCAAGGCCGTATGCACATGAACAAGGGAAGTAAAGTGATGAGAGAAGATTTTGACAACGATGATGAACCTGCGGAAGATAATGACTAGTGTTATGTCAAAGGTGAAAAGCCAAAATCAAAATGGGACAGCAGGTTGATGAGCAATTAGCTATGCAGTAATAAGTCGAACAATACGCCTGACTAGACACTTTGGCAGACTTAATACAGGTTACTTTTGGATAAACGGGTATCATTTTCCGCTAAAAACGTATCTCCGGATCAGAACCCGGAGATACCAGCACAATCAAAACACAAAAAGAAAAGCTTCAAACAAGAGAATGGCTAGAAGTATCTTTTTGTATATAATATAACAAATACCAGAAACATTAGTTTAATGATCTGGTATTATTAAATAACATAGCCACTATAGGCAAAAACAATTACCGTACACTTGCTTCCGGTAAGCTATTTTTAATATGAGCATAGCAGATATCCTGGGTTTGAGAAACAAAGAAAAGGCAGAGGCAAATTTAAAGGCCGGCGAAGCCTTTCTAGCAGAAAATAAAAACAAAGAGGGCGTAATTACATTAGGTAGTGGCCTGCAATATCTTGTACTTCAAGAAGGTAATGGCAGTAAGCCGCTCGCTTCCAATAGTGTTACCTGCCATTATCACGGCACCACTATTGAAGGTACTATTTTTGATAGCTCTGTTCAAAGAGGACAACCTGCTACTTTTCCATTAAACCAGGTTATTGCCGGTTGGACAGAAGGTGTACAGCTGATGAGTGTAGGCAGTAAATATCGCTTTTTTATTCCTGCACACCTTGCTTATGGTAATCGCCAGGTAGGTTCTTTTATAGCACCCAACAGTACATTGATCTTTGATGTCGAATTATTGAGTATTCGCTAAAGTCCTATGATGATATCATAAACAAAGGGACTGTCCCGAAAGCATGGATGGCCCCTTTTGTATTCGGGCGTGTGTACCATGCTCGGGGGCTTTATGTACCTTTTAAGAAAGCCCCTTTTCAGCAAACAATGGGTAACTTTTATACTTGCATTACCGGGAGCTGGTTGTGTTTATTAAATCGTTTTTTTGATTCAGGTATTGTGCCAATGTAATTTCCTTTTGGGGGATGTTAGCTTTGACCTTATACTTAGAAATAAGCTGTATAGCCAAAATGAATACGGCTCTGACGAAATTGAAAGTCCTGCCCGCTAAGCTTTCCCAAACCAAGCGCTATATTAAATATGCCAGATTTATTTTCCAACGTAACGCCTCCACCTATACTTACAGGATAGTCGATCTTATCTACCTTGTTATACTGCGTTTGTATAAAACCATTGTCGTTAAACAAGTAAAAAAAGGAGTTCTGTCCCAGCAGCACACGCAATTCTATCGTGCCTATATGATATTGATTGGCATAAATACTTTGTTCATCGAAACCCCGCAGCAGTTTAAAACCCCCGAGTTGGAACAACTCGTTTAGAAAAAGATTACCGCCACTGACATAACCTCCGTTATAGCCTAGCCGTAATACTGCATTTCTAAACAAGGGCAGGTAAAAAGCGCCGTCAGCAAGAAGCCTGTACTGATACCGGTTGCTGTTTACCGTATCATATAACGAGGCATAATCAAAACCAGATCCATCTTCTATGCCTGTTATAGCATCGTTTTTCTTGACATTACGAAAAAGGCCGGATGCCACAATATGGCCCTGCCAGCCCTTCCTGGGATTTAATTTATAATCCGTACGATCCATGTGCATTAACATACCTGCTCCGCGGGTACTGACATCCAGATTGTCCGGCAGGCGTTTGTTGAGCTGGACAAAACGGACGTCAGCATCAATAATGCGGTTGCTGAATGTCTGATAAGACACCTTTATATAGTCTGTTGCATTAAATTGGTACCGCACTCCGCCATCGAAAGAAATGCGAACAAAAGAAGTGTCACGGTTAAATAAATCAAAGCTGCCTTCCAGGCCGAAAGGCGTACCCAATATATATGGAATATAGGCATCCGCATGAAATCGCAGTGTTTTATATTGCAGTTGTTGAATGGTTGCTGCTATGGACTCACCATATCCCAACGCGTTCTTCAGGCCAAGCAATATATCATAAGTCAACATAAATTTGCCGGTTTCTATTGTATTGGGTTGCAAGCCTATCAAGCCATTAAGCTGGTTCGACTTTTTTTCTTTCAGGAAAAGCCGAAGTTCATTTTTCATCACGGAAAAACTTACCTGCCAGGGCCGGTATTCCTGCAGGAATGTTAATTCACTCAGTTTTTTTGACACCATGCGCAATTGTCCCTCGTTGTACAAATCACCTTCATGAATGCCCAGGTAATTTTCCAGAAACCCTTTCGCCAGCTCTACGTCACTCTCGACAATGATTGAGTCAATACGTACTTCTAGCCCCCGCTCCAATTCCAATTCAGCATAAAGACCAGACCCTTCCTCCCGGATATTCGCGAGAAATACCTTGGCAAAGGGGAAGCCATTATTTTCACAATAACGGAGTATTTTATCCAGTAAAGAAGAAACTTTCTTGGGACTAATCTGCTGTCCTTCCCAATCCCGCTTCCTCAGGTCTGCCGCATTCAATAGCGACACTGGTATCTTATCGAACGATAAACGGCTCCAGCGGTATTGCTTGCCCACAAATAAAAATCCACGAATGAGGCTATCCCTGTAAACAAGACTATCCAGGGAGGCTGCCAGGTAACCTTCTTCAATAAGCCGATTTAGCAGGTCTTGCACTTTCTGTCTTACTGCAGTCCCTTGTTCTATCCGTTGCTGTAGCGGGATTTTCTTCTTTTGAACGATTAAAAAATCCCCCTGTTGCATCTCTTGCCCGAATGTATCGGCAGGAATTAACTCAAGCCATACGGGCAGCTGTGCTTCGGTACGTCCTCGGCAGAAACATAGGATAAGAAAAAAAGAAAGGAGTCGAAGGGCTGAGCGCATCGAAAGCAAAATAGTTATGGCGGTGCTAAAAATACCAATTTACTGGTTAACCTGGACGCTGGAACGTCCTTTTACTAAAAACGTGATTGTACATAAAATAATATAACGGGTAGAAACACCATCCAAAACATCATTTATGCTCTCCTGGCGTGCCACTGATGCATATAGTCAAACATATATGTCTCATTGAAAATTATTTACGAAATTTGCGAACTAAATTATAATAAGGATACTTCCGTACATGGCGTCTTCAGTTTCATTACCCAAATTTCCTAATACCAAAAATTCGTTGCATAATGAATTGAAAATAAGGGTTCAGGAATATTTTACTCAGAATAATATTAAGCAAACAGGCAATTTTGCTCTATGGCATAAGGCCATTGTCCTGGTAGCCTTATTTATGGGTTTGTACCTGCATTTACTCATAGCGCAGCCGGCGTGGTATTGGAGCCTTTTGGAATGCGCCTTATTGGGCTGTGTTATTGCATCTATAGGTTTCAATGTGATGCACGACGGCGGGCACGGAAGCTTTAGCGAAAGCAAAACCTGGAACAAGCTGGCCTCCTACTCCAGCAGTATGCTCGGTGCCAGTCAGTTTATGTGGAACGTTAAGCATAATATGATCCACCATACCTATACCAATATTGACGGGTTTGATGATGATATTGAGATAGGCAGCTTAATGCGTATGGCACCCACTCAAAAACACTATAAGTTACATCGATTTCAACATATCTACTTCGTTTTACTATACATGTGGATGTACATATTTTGGGTTTTCTTCAGCGACTACAACAAGTATTTTTCGCGTAAGATCGGAGATATGCCTTTGAAAAAAATGTCCGCATCCGATCATTTACGGTTCTGGTTCGTGAAGCTATGGCACACTGCAATCTTTATCGTTATTCCTATTGTCGTTGTAGGTTGGTTACCCTGGCTGGTCGGTTTCCTCACCCTTAGCCTCGTTAGTGGCTTTATACTAAGTATTGTATTCCAGTTGGCCCATACCGTAGAAGATACTCATTTCCCTATTGCCGATACGGATACCAATAAATTACCTGACGAGTTTGCTAAACACCAGATCAAGACAACGGCAAATTTTGCTACAAAAGATAAAATCATCAACTGGTTTGTAGGTGGGTTAAATTTCCAGATAGAACATCATCTGTTCCCCAAAATCTCTCACATCCATTATCCGGCCATCAGCAAAATTGTGAAAGCGGTATGCCAGGAGTATCAGTTAGAGTACATCGAGTACCCCACGATGCTAAAAGCGGTTTCGGCGCATATTAGTTTCCTGAAAGATATGGGCCGCAAATAGCGCAATATTGCGTACATCATAGAAAACCGTGACTGCCGGTGCATATTATGGGCCGGCATATTGCTTTTTATTTTTTCGTTATTTTTACGGCAATATCTATTGACCGATCACCCGGCTGTATATATATAGCCCTAAACCTTGGCCATATGACACCTGCCTTACAGATACTTAAACACTATTTCGGCTATTCGGCCTTCCGCTTTCATCAACAACAAGCCGTAGAATATATTATGAAAGGCAAGGATACCTTTGTATTGATGCCTACAGGTGGAGGCAAGTCCTTATGCTATCAGGTACCGGCGCTGGCTTTGGATGGTACCGCCATCATCATTTCCCCGTTGATCGCGCTGATGAAAGACCAGGTAGATTCGTTGGTGGCTAACGGTATACCAGCTGCTTTCCTTAATTCATCACTGGCTTCAGAGGAACAGGGCAACATCCTAAGAAGGTTAAGGTCAGGCCAATTAAAACTACTTTATGTATCGCCGGAGAAGATGGGTGCCGATCAGAACGCCTTCGCCCGCCAGTTACAGCAAATTCCTATATCCCTGTTTGCTATAGATGAAGCACATTGCGTATCGCACTGGGGACATGATTTTCGTCCCGATTACTTATTGTTGAACAGGCTTAAAGATCTGTTCCCGGCGGTCCCGATAATGGCTCTGACGGCAAGCGCCGACAAAATAACACAGAAAGACATTGTACGACAGCTTAAACTGAACGATCCGGCTATATTGGTTGCATCCTTTAACCGACCCAATATACGATACTATGTGCATCCCAAAAAAGAAACGTTCCTCCATATACTCCAATATATTAATGATCATCCAGATGAGTCCGGTATTATATACTGCCTTTCCCGGAAAAGTGCAGAAACCTGGTCGGGGCAGTTGCGCGAACGGGGTATAGAGGCTGGTTACTATCACGCGGGTATGGAAGCTGTGCAGCGAGCTAGGATCCAGGAAGATTTCATCAAAGACAGAATGCGCATTATTGTGGCAACCATTGCCTTTGGTATGGGAATCGACAAAAGCAATGTCCGCTTCGTAATACATGCCGATCTGCCCAAGAGTATAGAAAGTTACTACCAGGAAACCGGCAGAGCCGGCAGGGATGGGTTGCCCAGTACAGCCCTCCTCTTTTATTCGCCGGCCGATGTACTTAAACTAAGAAACTTTGCTATTGTAGAGCAGAATGCGGAACAATCGGCACTCATGTTGAAAAAGTTGCAGCAAATGGCCGATTTTGCCGAATCACAAAGTTGTCGTAGAAAATACCTCATGAACTATTTTGGCGAACAACATGACGGCAACTGCGACTCCTGCGATTACTGTCTAAGCTCCTTCGAAGTAACCGACGTTACCGTAGACGCACAAAAGCTCCTGAGTGCTGTAAAAAGGTTAAAAGAGAAATTTGGCAAGGGATTAGTTATCGATTTTCTGCGGGGGTCTAAAAGCATAAAAATTACAGAGGACATGAAACAGTTGCCGACCTATGGTATCGGCGCCGATCAGTCCCGCGAGTTTTGGGCATCCCTTATCCAGCATCTTGTACGACAGGAATTCCTTACGGAATCTGGCCCCTCTTACCCCTTGCTGCAGTTGAGTCCGGCAAGCAACAGTGTCTTATTTGACGGTAAAAAAGTTACCATGCAAACCTTGCATCAAAAAGCACTTGCTGTTACTTCCGACCCCGTAAGTGAAAATGTCTACGATGACATGCATAAGGGCCTGTTCGATGAATTACGTCAGTTAAGAAGGCGGCTCGCCGATAATGAAGGCGTTCCACCCTACGTTGTCTTTTCCGACAATACATTGGTGGAAATGGCCACCTATTTCCCGCAAACAGTAGATGAATTGGAGCAGATAAGCGGTTGGGGCAGTTTTAAAATGACGAAGTATGCTGAGGCCTTCCTGGAGCTGATGTGGCAGTATTGCCCCGCAAATGGATTACACAGCAAGATGCACCGGGTCCAACGAAAGAAAACAATAAAGAAAAAAGCAGTTACCAGCAAACCTAAAACCACGTCCGACACAGCCCATAAGTCATTTTATCTTTTTCGCGAAGGGAACGACGTAAGAGAGATAGCTCAATTACGCAATTTGTCGCCGGTAACTATAGAGCAGCATCTTGCCGGCTTTGTAGCCACGGGTGAACTGGATATCAGTAGCCTGATGGACATGCATAAAGTACCAACCATTGAACAGGCGATCGATCTGAAAGGACAAGGATCCCTTAGAATGATAAAGGAAGCCTTGCCGGAAAGCTACAACTATTTTGAAATACGTTTAGTAATTGCCTACAGGCAAAGCAAGGAGATACAGTAATAGAAAACAGATCATGTTATTCTGCTGCTTCCCATCCTGTTATCTGGTGTTTACAAGTTTTATGCTGCGGTTTATTACTCCGCTTTTATTTACTGTTAGAATATATTGGCCGGTTGCATAGCGCCTTCCATCGATAAGAATAGCATTATCGTGACCATTGTTTCCTTCCCACACTACCCTGCCGGTCATATCCGTTAAACGTAGCGAACAATTTGCCGGCAATCCTTCTACCGTCCAATTACCAGCAGAAGGATTAGGATATACCAGCGACAAAGTGGTATCAAAACCATTGATACTAGTTAACGAATAATCGCGCCTGATACTGTCTACCCGCTTCAATACGTGGTATTCGGGGTCAATGTCAATTCGCTGAACAGGAGGGCAATCTTCAAAAGCAAACAATTGTATGAGTTGATTATTGTAAATGCGGATAACGGTATCTAAGCGCTCACCCGACAAACGGATGTCCAGCGGGGTAGAAAACAGCGTTACCGATTCCGGCAGAGAAGCAGATTGCTCCAACCGTAAAAAAACACGACCGTCCTCCTGGTTCCAGGCTATTTTATAGACAGGGTACCCTTCGCCATAAACCCATTGGCTAAAAAATGTATCCATATCCTTTCCTGTATATTGAGCTACGAAATCCCTGAATTGGTCCGTTGTCACCGTACTATGGGCAAAGTGTTGCAGGTAATCACGCAACAGGCTGAAGAAAATGCTATCGTTCTGTATGAGGTGGCGGAGGCTATGAACAACTGCTCCTCCCTTACTGTAGGTGAGGCGGCCGTTAAACAACCGGCCTACATCAGCTACATCGGTACAATAGACACTTCCTCCCGGTTCCGTTAAAACATCTTCATGAATGGCTTTCATCTTATCAATCGCATAACGATGTCCCTGGAAACGATCAATAAAAATATATTCTGTATAGGTAGCCAGGCCCTCATTAAGCCATATGTCTGACCAGGTACCACAGGTTACATAATCACCAAACCATTGATGTCCCAATTCGTGTGCTACCAGTCCGGAAGCAAAACTACCTAAGGTGGTCATTGTCTGATGCTCCATTCCGCCCCCCAAAGGCACCAGGCAATGCCCGTATTTCTCAGCCCAATAAGGATAACGGCCAAAAAGCTCCGAAAAATAGGCCATCATCAACGTCGTTGAATCTATTGCCGTTTTGTACGTATCTAATATTCCCGGTCGATCATAAATATAATTCTGACATAAAGTGGAATCCGAACTTCCTTCGAAATGAATGAAATACGAGTAGTCAATATAAGAGGAGACTGCCAGAGATACCAGGTAATAATCAATTGGGAAGCGGCTCCGCCATTCAAATCGGTTAAAACCTCCCGGTATTGCTGTTATTCTTTCCAGTATCCCATTACTTCCGGCTTTAAGGCTATCGGGAACAGTAATCCACACATCAGAAGAATCGATTTTATCAGTCAGCGATTGTTTACAGGGCCACCATTCCCTTGCTGCATAAGGCTCGCTTAAAGTGTACGTTGCCCATATACCCCACTCTTCGGAGAACACGTGCCTGATGCCGGCGCGAATCATTTCCGTGGTATAGGGCGGCGTGCCATGGTAATATACCTGCGCTGTAAATGTGGCTCCCCGTTGCAGTGCCTGGGGCAGGTCAATTTCGTGCACAAAACCTGCTGAACGTACATCTAGAATTTGGCCGTTGACAACAACAGAGTCGATTGTCAATGTATCGATCAGCTCAAAAACATATTGTTGCATTGCAACAGCAGTTACCTGGGCAATTGTAGTAGCAGAGCCGCCTATATAAGTGCTGGAATTATCTGCGTGGAGATCCAACTTGGTATACGTTACATCATAATCGTCCATTCTCTTGTCATACGATTCCGGGCGTCCCGAAAAAGGAATAGAAAACGCTTGCAGCCGCGACAGGGCACAAGGATGTAACTGCCTGCTATCCTGCCCCCAATCCGGAAAACCTATAAGGAGGAATGCACAGAATAGAAAAAAAATACGATGCAACATAAACCGGATAAATAATACCCGTAAAACTAAGCTTTTTTTGGGTAGCCCTACAAAGGGTTCCAGAGCCGCTATTAAAATCTATACGATACTCCGGCATTAAGCACACTCATTTTATCCGGGCTGAATTCCAGGTGAACACCGATGCCGCCCACGATATAATATCGCAGACCTGCACGCAGGAAGAAAACACCTGTATGGTCGCTCATACTGACTGAAGGTGATGCATCACGTGGGTTCATTTTCTGGCTTATCAGCCGGAAGCCGATACCCATACCGGCATAGGCATCCAGATTCGGAACCGGTATGACGCGGTTAAAGTGATACAGAACACCGGCAGCCATGCTAAAGGCATGAGTATGATAGCTCCTGGTATTTTGCCGGTCCATAACATCTTTGGCATAAGAATAGGCGCCATAGGCCAGTAAGCCAATCTCTTCGGCAATACCATATTCATATTGCAGGTACAGGGGACCAATATTGCGATGACTAAGTCTCTCATCAGTATTGACATATAAATATCCGGTTCCCGACACATTGCCTAACCCATATTTAAAAGAAAGTATCTGTGCATCCTTTGCGAACGTCCCATTGTTCCGTTCTGCATAGGGCTGATCGTAAAACTGGTCGCCCGTCTGGGCGTAACTGCTGTAGGAGGCGCCAGCTGCAGCTAAAGAGAGAACAAAGAGTAAATTTTTTCTTTTCATAAAATGGCCTGTTTATATTATTGCTAGAAGGTCTGCTAGCGAAATATCCTTAAGCATGGCGCTTACTAAAATAAAGCAAATGAAAGATTTATGTTCATTGCAACTACGCATAATAAAGCCTTATCTATATTAGCAGAAGATATTTAGTTTATACCTGAATTTCCCTTCCGGAATATAAGGATTTTTTAACAAGTACAGCGTTAGTATAACCGGTAAAAAAATACCGGTTCTCAATGCTCTGGATATGTCCTTCAGGGAAATCAATCCTGTTTGCATATCTTATATGCTATAGGGTTAAGGAATACCACAAGAAAAGATAGGCGACCCCTTTTGGGTCGATAATGGGATCTGCATATCGGGCTGTAAACATTCCCCCCTTCATTAGTGGTCAGGAATCCATCCTGTCTTAGTTGGTGTTCCTACCGTCACAGTGAGTGTTGCATTTTGGCCGGCCAAAAATGTAGACCTGGTCATGTACAAGTTATAATACTGTCATTGGCGGCATGAAGCTGCCTCTGTCCCGATGAGACACAAATAACGTAACATTAAGTTCTTTGCAATGACAAGGGAGAGCGTGGCACTTTGAAGCGAGAAAGTAACCGTACCGATATAATAGCTCTAACATCATCTGCAAGTAGTTAAAAATTAGCAAGCTGAAATACTTGTCAATGACGGCTGCGTATGCCTTTAGTCATTCGGATGGACCTAATGAAGAGGTCCATGCCGACCTTGTGGAGGCATCCCCTGAGGATAGGTAGAGTGCCTACAGCCACCACATTGCAGCAAAGGGAGGGTCCGGCAAGCTCCGGCGGGGTATCTCCACTGAGTATGTGCTGAGTGCATATCGGCGGAATGAGAAGGATGTTGCCGTTCCGGTGGTTTGCGCGACAAGATGAATGCCCTGATAATCGATCGGGTGGTGTCGGACGTGTTAATTTTGGCTTGGCCCAATATTAGGATAGATCTGTCCGCTTCGCTCGACATCAAGGCAAAAAAATGCTTCCGCGCCGCAGAAGCTATGCTAAACCCGCTTTTTTGTCTGGCTATGCTACTCCCGGCGTAGCCGTATGGAGTATCGGCCTCAAGAGCGTGGGTTCCTTTTTGGGTTTATAATCGTCTCCTTCGCATAATCATGAATGCGTGTTAGCTAGATTACTTCCTTCGTCGCAATTCGCGGAGCGATTAAATTTTTGCCACCTTTTTTTTGCATACTTTTTTTTGGTGGAGCAAAAAAAGTATGAATCTCTCAATATCATACGAATCAATCCCTCTGTTCCGCCGAATTCTAAGCGTGTTGCTTACTATTCTTGCTAATCTTTCCCCATTTTCTCATCCGATCGACGGGTTTATTTTTTGTAAAAAACGATAGCATAATAGCTTGGTATTCAATTGTTAAAAAACACATCACTGGTACCCTGCGGATGCATCCCCCGAAGATGTGTAGAGCGCTTGTAGGGGAATGGGAAGTGTTTCTATGTTCCTGGGACTCAAGCCAGCTTGTTGCCTGGCAGATTTAGTAAAACAGATAAAAGTTTAATGTTGAATTTAAAGAGGAGTATTTGTTCGAATGGATATAAAATTCCGACAACAAACGGAAATGATTTTAAACCGGGAAGATTGCTCAAGGCAATTAATATAATAGTGCAGTAACGCATTTTAGTTCCTCTTCCTTGTTCTAAAAAAAGCCCGCCGGATGGGGGGCTTTTTTTAGAAAGGTAGCTATATTCTTAATATTGTTCCTTCTCATTGGGAAAGTCTTTATCCCTGACATCTTTAATATAACGCATTGTAGCGTCTTTAACATTAGTATAGAGATCGAGATAGCGTCTTAAAAAACGCGGAGAGAAATCTTTCGTTATTCCCATAATATCGTGCATAACCAACACCTGCCCATCTACATGCATCCCGGCGCCAATACCGATAACGGGTATACGCAACTCTTCGGCAACCCGTTTGCCTAATGTTGCCGGAATCTTTTCCAGGACAAGCGCAAAGGCACCAGCCTCCTGCACGGCATGAGCATTTTTTACTAATAATTCAGCTTCTTCTTCCTCTTTGGCTCTCACCGAATAAGTACCAAACTGGTATATAGATTGGGGTGTCAATCCTAAATGTCCCATTACCGGTATGCCTGCCGATACAATCCGGTTTATGGATTCACAAACCTCTATACCGCCTTCCAGTTTCACCGCATGGGCACCCGATTCCTTCATAATACGTATCGACGAGTTCAGCGCTTCTTTGCTGTTCCCCTGGTAGGTTCCAAAAGGCAGGTCGCAAACCACAAAACAACGCTGCGCTCCCCGGACTACCGAGGATGCCAGGAAAATCATTTGATCCAGCGTTATGGGCAGAGTCGTTTCATGACCGGCTACAACATTAGATGCAGAATCGCCCACCAGCAGAATGTCAATTCCGGCCTCATCAAAGATGCGGGCAAACGAAAAATCGTATGCCGTAAGCATGGCAATCTTTTCCCCTTTCACCTTCATCTTTTGCAGCGTATGGGTCGTAACACGCTTCACCTCACTGTGTACAGACATAGTGTATATTTTTTGAGGCTGTAAATGTAGTTTTATTTTAGGAAAACAGCCGATCTATAGAAAAAGATCCTTTTGCAGCTCATTGCCTGGTTTTACGGCATACTGGTCGAAATCCGTTTTCCCTGCTTCCCGTAGCACTTCTTCATCCAATAGCTGCCGGCCGGTCATTTCTTCTGCGCTTCGTTGCAATATGTAAAAAACGGAATCTGCCACAATATCTGTCTTACGGCTGCGCTCCATCAGGTAAGTTCCCCCCAGTAAATTTTGTACAGCAGCAGTGGCGATAGTGGTTGCCGGCCATAAAGCATTTGAGGCAATACCGGATGTCTTTAGTTCGGCAGCCCAGCCCATAGCCATCATAGTCATATTAAATTTGCTGATCGTGTATGCCAGGTGAGCAGCAAGCCATTGCGGTTGTAGGTCGACAGGCGGCGAGAGCGTCAGAATATGGGCATGGTCGGCTTGCTTCAAATGAGGAATGCAGTACTTTGTTACCAGGAAAGTGCCCCGCACATTAATATCATACATCAGGTCAAAGCGCTTAACTTCTGTCATTTCTGTTTGCGTCAGTGATATTGCGGATGCATTATTAATGACACCATTTATACCCCCGAACCGTTGCACGCCCTGCTCCACTGCAGCTGCTATCATACCTTCTTCCCTGATGTCACATACAACGGGCAGCGCCTGTCCTCCCGCCTTTTCTACTTCTTCAGCGGCCGTGTAAATCGTACCGCCGAGCTTCGGATTTTCTGAAACCGATTTAGCGGCGATTATAATGTTGGCACCGGCCGAGGCTAGCTTAAGGGCGATAGCCTTACCAATACCGCGGCTGGCACCTGTTACCAGGTAAGTTCTGTTCTTGAAAAACGACATCGTAAAAAATTGTGAGGTGAAACCGGTCGCACCCGGATTAAACACGGTAACTGATAGCATTAATATTCATACCGGCCCCTACCGACGCGAACATAATAATATCGCCGGGCACCAATTCATGGCCTTCATAGTCGCCTTTACGTACCAGGTCAAACAAGGTGGGCACGGTTGCCACCGAGCTATTACCCAGGTAATGTATTGTCATAGGCATAGTACCCTCCGGCATATCCTGGTCATAAAGTTTATAAAAGCGTTCGATAATAGCGTCGTCCATTTTACCATTTGCCTGGTGCAAGAAAACTTTTTTGACATCATTGATACCATACCCGGACTTATCCAGACATTCTTTCATGGCGAGCGGCACATAGGTCAGTGCAAACTCATATATTTTACGGCCCAGCATTTTAATATAACGTGTTCCCGGGGCATGATCATTCTTATAGGAAGGACCAAAGTGGAGAAAATAAGCCTGTTCAGCGGTATAAGATTGGTTACAGGTACTGAGAATGCCCCTGCCCGATTCTTCTGTATATTCCAATACGCTGGCCCCGGAGCCATCGGCATAGATCATCGAATCCCGGTCATGCGGATCGGATACCCGTGACAAAGCTTCCGTTCCCACTACGAGATAGCGCTTACCCTGTCCGCTCAGAATAAACTGGTGAGCAATAATAGCGCCCTGTATCCAGCCCGGGCATCCAAATAGCACATCGAAGGCTACACAGTTGGGATTCTTTATCTTCAGATTATGCTTTATACGTGAAGCCAATGAGGGTACAGCATCCGATTGTATCTTACCAAAGGTTACGTCTCCATAATTATGCGCTACTATGATGCCGTCAATTTGCTCCTTATCAACAGCAGCATCGGCAATGGCCATTTCCGCCGCGGTAGTCCCCATATCCGATGATACAAGACTTTCATCCAGATAACGTCTTTGCTCTATACCCGTTATAGACCTGAATTTACTGATGATCTTCTCATTATCTATGTCTATTTTAGAACCATCCGGATTATAGAATTCACGTTGTAAAAATGCTCCTTCATCAACCATTTGATCCGGGATATAGCGCCCCGTGCCGGAAATAATAGTAGACATATGTTTATCGATTTATTGGTGGACATCGAAGGTAAGATAAGAAATAGAAAATCAAAGAAGTAAACAAGGATATCTGCAAACTTATTGCACCTTGTCAGGAGTTTTTACTTTCCAATGATCTTACCAGGTCAATGTACTGATTTTGCGCATCATTTTGAGGTAGGCCTTTATGCTTTTTCCAGGCTTCATGTTTGGCTTTCGCCACAAAATCAAACAATCCGTACGATCCCTCCTCAGGGGCGTCACCTTCTGTCGCTTGCTTGTATAAAGCATATAAAGCCAGCAATGTTTCATTGTCCGGTTTCGCCGGCAATTTTTTGCTATCAGCAACTGCCTGTAAAAAGGCTTCCTGTGTAGACATGATCAACTGTTTTTAAATGTAACGTATGTATTTCGTCAGCGAGGCATTTACAATGTCGTCCGTGTCCAGGTAGTAGTTCTGCCTATCATTGAAATACCAATATATCCTCTTATCGATAGAGTTTGATTATTAACAAAAGTTATTTTGCAGCTATACGTCTTACCGCTTTTCGGGTCATATATTGTACCCTGGTCATACACCTTATCGCCATTGTTGTCGAAGGCCTTCAGTATTAACAATCCCATAATAGGCTGATTACGTAAATTCTCCTTAGGATTCTTCAGGTCCGTGCGTGGCTTACCTTCTGTTTCCGGCACTTTCAACCAAACTATTTTTCCGTAGAACTTGCCGTTTTTGGCCTTATAGACTTCGATCTTGGCATCTTTTTCTTCGTTATACCAATATCCTTCTACCTTATCTTTCTGCGCTGCAGCTATCAGGGGAAATATACACACTATACTTATAATGTATAACATCATCCAAAATATTTTCTTCATCTTCTGTATAATTTAGTGATTAATATATCGAAAGGATTGTGTTGAAAACATCCCCGGGTATTTTTCCGTTCAGGGCAAAAGCAACAGGGAATGTTTCTAGGTTATGTCGGTTCGCTGGTGGCGGATTCCAGGATAAAATTCTCGGTTCTGGGTATTTCTTCCAATAACCGGAGGCAAAAATGTGAAGGCGGAACTGTCAATCTCCTTTTTTGCATGTCTATCCAGGCGCCGTCTACCGTCACAATTGCCGAAAGCGTACCATCCCACCGGTATATTCCCTGTACAAAAGACCAACGACTGCCATCGGCCCGGCATTTACTAAGGTTGCAGGTTACCTTTACCCGCTCGCCAGGCCTGATCTCCCGTTTATAAATGATCTCTTCACGGAATAGTATAGGACCGATAGCTTCCAGTTGCATTACGGCCATCGTCAAGCCCAGGCTCTCCAACATTTCCACGCGCGCCTGTGCTGCAAAATCAGCATAAGCGCTATGCCGCAGGTGTCCATTGGCATCAATCTGCGACCACAACACTTTTGTTTCTAAAAAAATACGTTCCATACCTGATCCTTTACTGCTAAGGAAATTTAATACCGGAATATTGGTTAATGTCCACCTGCGGGATACTGGACTTATATTGCAGGTTTATTACCCGTATAATCTCGTTGGCTACCAAGCCGTATCCGCGGGGGGTAAGGTGAATACCGTCGAGCGAAAAAGCGCCGCCGGTAACGAATGTGGGCGAATAAGTTACGCCATTCCAGGTGATTCCTTTTTGCAAGGTATGCATATAGGTATTGGCATCCATTAAGGCCAGTCCGTAGCGTTCTGCATTCTCGGCAATAATCCGGTTAAAGGTTGCCGTAGCTTGTTGTACATTATTTACCTCATCTGCTGTCAGTACGTAACTCTTAGGAATCGGTTTCAGGCTTCCCCAACCTCCGCATTTCAGCGAATCGCCCGGAGTAGTGAGCAATACATATTCACCCGCTTTCATTTTTCTCATGCCGCCGGCTGCCGTTTCATCTTCGATAACAAAGTAATTAGCCCCTTCTGTAAAGGTAATGCCCAGGGCACTATAAGCAGCAGTAAGCTGCTGCGCCTGTGTTGCGGTAAGATTCAGGCCCATCGGGTTGATCGTTGTAAAATAAGGAATACTGGTAACATCAGGAATATTGATCAATACCCCTTTGGCGCCGATATCTATAAGCGATTTGACGGCGGCATCATAGTTAACCTTAAAGATCGCTGCAGGAGAAATGTCATTAAGCGTTATTCCTTCTACAGCGCCTTCACCACCCGATGTAGCATATCCCAATACATCATTACTACCCAACCACATTGTAAAGAATGTAGGTACAGGTTGTAGCGCTGCTTCCATAGCTTTCTGTGTCGGGTCTTTGAAAAAACGGCCGGCATAGGGATTTAAGGCTGCGTAGCCAGCCACATATATATCAATGCAGCGAATACCGGGCACTCCCACATTGTTGAACGGCCCTTCTGATGCCATATTGCGGGCGCTTCCGGCGGTATCCGAGATCCCTGAATACAACACGGGGCTTAAACTGGTATTACCCAGACAATCCTTGCTGTAGCCCAGCACCCTTTTGGCGGTGCGTCCTATTAAAGGATTTTGTGGCCAGCCGCCCTCACCGGGCAAAAGTGGTTGTTTAAATTCACCTCCGCCAACCAATCTGAATTGCCCGGCCAGCATGTTAGGATAAGAGTTCTCCTGTCCGCTCCTGTACAGGGAGCCGTCTGCAAAACCAGCAGTAAGCGAGTTGCCGATAGCTACATAGGTAGAAAAGTCAGCTGCTCCGGCCTCCGGTTTAACCGGATCAATATTTGATTTACAGGAAGCCAGCAGGCTTGCTGTTGCAATAGTTGTAATTATATAATTTTTGCTCATTGTATCTTGCTTATTGTTTGGTTAGAAAGTGTAAGAAATGCCGATACCGGGTAAAAGACTTTTAATTTGGTAAGCGCCGCCAAAACCGGCTGGTTCATAACTTGCATTCCGTTTGGCAGTCGTGGTATAGTTTAAAACAGCCATAACGCTCAATTTGGGTATAGGTTGATAAGTGGCGCCGCAAGACAGTGTCCAGCGATTCGCATCAACTGCATCTGGCGAAACCAGGTGATCCTGGGTAGGTGTCGGATCATAAGCCCCCCCTGCCATTACTGCGAATTTGGAAGCCACCTGGTAATGCCCGCCAATGCGTATGGCCACCGTATTCTTGTACGAACGTGGATCATGGGTGTCTTTTAAGGCCGCAGTGTTATCGGCAAAATCGAAAGAAAGCGAATCATAGGTCTTCCATCCGGCAAAAACAACGTCTGCCTGTAAAGTCAGTTCTTTACAAACTCTGTACCCTACCCCCGCAGTTAATATTTCCGGTAATGGAAGCTGAGAAGTAAAGCTGGTGGCACCGTTTAACGGGAAGTTGGGCGCAACCGAAGCAGGTACGGTAAAATGAGCATCCCCGTCATTTACCTTCATGTTCACCTTCGAGCGGTAAGCAATTCCGAACTGCAGGTCTTCCGTAGCTTTAATTTGTACACCTACATTAAAGCCCATTCCCTGTGCATTGCCCTTCAATGCAGCCTGCCCGTCATTTCCTTGTATATCCTGTAGCGGTAGGGCCTTTTCAATATCCATATTGCCAATGGCATATACAAAGCCGGCACCAACAGAAATTATGTCATTAATAGCATAACTCACCGTAGGTTGTATAAAAGTACTTTGTAGTTTTATATTCTCAATTATATACCTTCCCGTCCAGCTATTGCCCCAACGGGCGCTGCTGCCAAATGGTGTATATACCCCTACGCCAATACCGAGCTTACTGCCTTTTTTTAGTGGTCCGCCTACATATACGGCAAAGGGTGTTGAAGTATGGGCTTCTGTACTGGCAGAATAGCCTCCCGTTGGCGTCTGCACATACCGGGCATTCGGCGTCACAAAATTGATACTGCCGTAGGCTTGTATGCCATTTAACCTAGACAGGCCACCCGGGTTAAAAAAAATAGTAGAGGCGTCCCATGGCCAGGCAACGCCCGTTCCTCCCATAGCTGTTTGCCTGATTCCCTGCAGGTTCAGTTGAAAACTTCCTGCAAAAGAGGATGAGGCTGCCATAAGTGTTGCAGCCGTGAGTAGACAAGATTTTCTCATCAATAAGCGTATTTAAAGGTTAATAAAAAATGGGCGTTCCCGAAGAAGCAGAAGGATATACCTTCTGCCTTCCGGGTAAGCTTTATAATCGGTTAAAAACAATATTTATTTTCTGCAACTATTTTATCGGCCACCTGTCTTCTCAGTTCTGTTGTATTAATATCCTCTGTCTTGGTAAACCGTTTCAGTCCCATCATCATCATACGGAGCTCATCGCCGCCGGCAAAAGCATTCAATGCATTCCGTCCGGCAATGTGTATCTTTTGCGCAGCGTCAAAAATATATACCCGGGCCATAGCTACCTGCTCCCTACTGTCTTCCTCTCCCCTTTGGCGCACTAGTTTTTCTACACGCAACAATACAGACTCACTTGCATACAATTCGATCAGCATATCGGCCAGATACATGATCACTTCCTGCTCTTTGCTCAAAGACTGCATCAGTTTCTGCACTGCAGCACCGGCAGTCATCAGGATGGCCTTCTTAAAGCCGCTTATGTATTTTTTTTCCCGTGCGAAAAGGCCTTCTTCTGTAGCGCCAAAATCAGGGATACTCATCAGTTCACCAGCCACTTTCTGTGCCGGTCCCATAAGGTCGAGTTCGCCCTTTAATGCACGCTTTAGCATCATATCTACCGATAACATGCGGTTGATCTCATTCGTGCCTTCAAATATCCGGTTAATGCGCGCATCTCGATAAGCGCGGTCCATTGGCGCTTCGGCGCTGTACCCCATGCCTCCGTATATCTGTACGCCTTCGTCGGCAACATAGTCCAGCGTTTCAGAAGCATGTACCTTTATAATAGCGGCTTCAATAGCAAATTGTTCCGTACCCTTCAGCTTAGCCTCAGCACTATCCATACCACCATCCACATAAGCTTTTGTCGCGTCCTCAATGTTCTGGGATGCCCGGTAAGTAGCCGCCTCCGATGCGTAAGTGCGTATAGCCTGTTCTGCGAGTTTATATTTTATGGCGCCATATTTTGCAATAGGCCGGCCGAATTGCTCCCGCTCGTTCGCATAGTGAACGGACTGGCTGATAACAGCCTTGGCAGCGCCTACCGCCGCACCGCCCAATTTGATTCTGCCCAGGTTCAGGATATTTACGGCGATCTTGAACCCATTTTCCCGGGTAGATAACAAGTTTTCTACCGGCACTTTACAATCATTAAAGAAGACCTGGCGTGTAGAGCTACCCTTTATACCCATTTTATGCTCTTCTGTATTCAGCGATAAGCCCTCGAATCCTTTTTCTACAATAAAAGCGCTCAAATTCTTATCATCATCTATTTTAGCAAAAACAGTGAAGACATCCGCAAAGCCGGCATTTGTAATCCACATCTTTTGCCCGTTCAGTAGGTAATATTTGCCATCGGCGCTTAAAGTAGCCTTAGTCTTCCCTGCGTTGGCATCCGACCCCGCTGCAGGTTCTGTTAAACAGTAACATCCCTTCCATTCCCCGGAAGCCAGCTTGGGTATGTATTTTTTCTTTTGCTCTTCATTGCCGTAATACAATATAGGCAAAGTACCAATACCGGTATGGGCCGATAAGGCCACGGCGAAGGAATGGGCAGCGCCAAATATTTCCGTGGTTAGCATCGAGGTCACAAAATCTTTACCTACGCCACCATATTCTTCCGGTACGCTCATGCCCAGTAAGCCAAGGGCGCCCGCTTTATCCATCAATGACGGTACCAGACCTTCTTCCTGTGCATCAATACGATCGAGATTCGGATCTATATTTTGCTTCAGGAAATCACGACACATATCCGCTATCATAATTTGTTCTTCGTTCCAGTCTTCAGGAATAAAAATATCTTTGGCTTCTGTATCCCTGATTAAGAATTCACCGCCTTTTATGGCAGTTACTTTTGTTGCTTCGTTAGCCATAGTTCTTTATGTTTAATATTTTTTTTAACCGTTTTTTGCAAAAGGATTAAAGCATTTCAAAAATGCCGGCCGCGCCTTGTCCTGTACCCACGCACATAGTTACCATGCCCAGCTTCTGCTGTCTGCGTTTTAATTCATGCAATAGCTGTACTGTCAGTTTGGCCCCTGTACAGCCCAGGGGATGTCCTAAAGCAATGGCGCCGCCATTTACATTCACCAAGTCGGGATTAAGCCCCAACTCCCGTATTACAGCAAGCGATTGCGAAGCAAAGGCTTCATTTAATTCGATCAAACCGATATCGTTTTTTTGAAGCCCGGCCAGTTTCAGCGCTTTGGGTATAGCTTCTACAGGACCGATGCCCATAATGCGCGGAGGTACGCCTGCCGTAGCATAACTTACCATACGGGCTATAGGCTGAAGGTTGTTCTCCTTCAGGAACTGTTCACTAACTACCATTACAAATGCAGCCCCGTCACTGGTTTGCGAAGAATTACCGGCAGTAACACTACCTCCCGCTGCAAACACGGGTTTCAGTTTGGCCAGGGCTTCCGGCGAGGTATCCCGGCGCGGTCCTTCGTCCGTATCCACCACGTACTCCCTGGTTTTCTTTTTGCCGCAGTTCGCGCCTATGTAAGTTTCGTGTACCGTTAGCGGCACAATTTCTTCCCGGAATTTGCCGGCAGTAATGGCGGCAATTGCTTTTTGATGCGACTGGTAGGAAAAATGATCCTGGTCTTCACGGCTTACCTTATACTCCTTTGCCACCTGCTCGGCAGTTAAGCCCATATTCCAATAATAATCGGGGTGACTTTGGGCCAGGTCGGCATCCGGTACCACTTTCCAGCCGCCCATCGGTATCAGGCTCATACTTTCGGCTCCCCCGGCAATAATGCAATGTGCCAGGCCACTGTGTACTTTGGCCGCTGCAATGGCAATGGTTTCCAGCCCCGAAGCGCAATACCGGTTCACCGTCATAGCCGATATTTTATCCGTTTTGAAGCTCATAAGCGAAACAAAACGGGCAAAGTTTAATCCCTGCTCGGCCTCCGGCATGGCGTTACCTACAATGATATCGTCGATCTGTTCTTCCGCAATCTGCGGTTGACTGTTCATTAAATGCTGTATAACCTCAGTGGCCAGCCGGTCTGGCCGTAAAAAACGGAAACCACCGCGGTTAGATTTTCCAACGGCCGTGCGGAATCCCGCTACTATATATGCATTCATAAATATTTTATTTTACCAGAAACGCTTTGTTCCCTATGAATTTATTGATGTTTTTAGTTTGCTAACGGAACCTTTTTAATTTCGCAGTACCTTGCCGCCTGTCAGTATAGATTGCATACGCTCCATCGATTTCTTTTCAGTTGTAAGACTTAAAAAGGCTTCCCGTTCCAGGTCCAACAGATACTGTTCGCTTACCACAGATGGCTGCGACAAATCGCCTCCCGCCAGCACATAACCCAGCTTCTCTGATATCTTTGCATCATGCGCACTGATATAATTACCGGTCAACATAGAATTTGCTCCCAGATAAGCTAATCCCAGGGCCATTTTACCCAATACTTTAATATCCTTACGGGGCGACGGTTGTACATAACCATTATTGGCCAGCAACAGGCATTCTGCCTTGGCCTCGGCCAGCAGACGCCGCGAAGACATGACTACCTTGTCGATTCCTCTGCGTAAATATCCCAGTTCAAAAGCCTCTTCAGCCGAAGTGGACACCTTAGCCTGTCCTATGGTTAGAAAGCGTTCCCGGAATGTGTTCAGGGCTATATCTCCTTCATGCAGGCTATCCGACAGACGTAGTGCAAACTCCTTCGAGCCGCCGCCACCTGGTATCAGCCCTACGCCAAATTCTACCAGACCAATGTACGATTCAGCATGGGCCACTACCTTATCGGCGTGCAGGCACATTTCGCAGCCACCGCCCAATGTCATATTATGCGGAGCAACCACCACCGGTACGGCAGAATAGCGGATGCGCATCATCGTATTCTGAAACTGGCGGATGGCAAAATCGAGCTCGTCATACTCCTGTTCTACAGCCATCATAAATATCAAACCGAGGTTGGCGCCCGCACTGAAGTTTTCCCCTTCATTATAAATCACCAATCCCTTATAATCTTTTTCGGCAATATCGAGCGCTTTGTTAATGCCTTCCAGTACCTCGCCGCCAATACTGTTCATCTTTGTATGGAATTCCAGGTTCAGGATACCATCACCCAGGTCTGTGAGCGTCGTGCCGCTATTCTTCCATACCATTTTACTGTCGCGTATGTTGTCCAGCAGGATAAACGATTCTGTGCCCGGTATTACTTTATAGGAAGCAGAAGGAATATCATAAAACAGCCTCTGTCCCTGCTCTACCTTATAAAACTGGGTGTTGCCTTTTTCCAGCATATCATACACCCAGGCAGCTGGTTTGTACCCGGCGGCTTCCATTGCTTTCAGTGTTTCCTCCGGCCCAAGGGCGTCCCAGGTTTCGAAAGGGCCCAGTTCCCATCCATAACCGGCTTTGATAGCATCATCTATACGGTACAATTCGTCTGATATCTCGGGAATGCGGTTGCTGGAATAAGCAAAAAGAGGATACAAAGTCGCCCGGTAAAAATTGCCGGCGTTATCCTTTGCCGATACCAGCATTTTAAGGCGCTGGCGTAAGTCGTCAACTGACTTAACCGCTTCCAGCGCAGCAAATTTAACCTTCCGTGAAGGGTGATATTCCAACGTTTTCAGATCCAGGGCATGAATTTCACTTTTACCGTCAGTCCCCTTTACCTTTTTAAAAAAACCTTGTCCCGTTTTACTGCCCAACCATTTTTGTTCAATCATACGGTTCACAAAATCGGGTACCTTCAAGTATTCCAGGTATTCGTCATGTGGCACATTCTGCACCAGGCTATTAGCTACCAATGTCAGGGTATCAATACCAACTACATCCGCTGTGCGGAAAGTAGCAGATTTGGGTCGGCCTACCACCTGCCCGGTCAATTTATCTACTTCTTCTATCGTCATCCCGGTTTCCGCCACGTATTGTAAAAGGCTCATCATACTGAACACCCCGATCCTGTTACCAATAAATGCAGGTGTATCCTTGGCCAGCACCGTCGTTTTGCCCAGGAAGCGTTCGCCGTATTGCATCAGGAAATCGATCACCTCTTTATTTGTTTCCGTTCCGGGTATAATTTCCAGGAGCTTTAAATATCGTGGGGGATTAAAGAAATGCGTACCGCAAAAATGTTTCCTGAAGTCCTCACTGCGCCCTTCTGCCATCAAGTGTATGGGTATGCCCGAAGTATTCGAGGTAATCAGCGTACCGGGCCTCCGGTATTGCTCTACCCGCTCAAACACCTGTTGTTTGATATCCAGCCGCTCTACAACCACTTCAATCACCCAATCGGCCTCGCCAAGTGCAGCCATATCATCTTCGAAATTCCCCGTCCGGATCCTGGAGGCAAAAGATTTACTGTATATTGGAGATGGATTCGATTTCAAAGTAAAAGCCAGGGCATCATTTACGATCTTATTACGTGCTTTAGGATCGTTGCCGGCGTCTTTTGGCACAATATCCAGGAGTAAGACCTCCAGCCCTATGTTGGCAAAATGGCATGAGATCCTGCTTCCCATGAC
>JBEBWN010000012.1:0-25288 GCA_040392235.1 Taibaiella helva
TATGTGTGAACATGTCTTTAACCAGGAAATAGATGCGATCACTTTTTTACGAAAACTGGTCGAAGAATATGAACTATCTCCTCATTTATGTGCTTACGGACGTAAGCAAATCAGGTGTGAAGAAGAGACTAGCCCGGACCTGGTAGCCGAAGAGTACAATAGTCGCGTGCAGAAAGCTCTGGATGCGTTTTCGCGGAACCGTCCCAGTTTTGCCATTCTGGATGCCGGGCGGCATGAAGACGAAAGAAGCCTTATCTGGGTTGAACAAGGGCGTTTTTATGGAATGGGTTATATGGACAAAGATTTGTATTTGGCTAATAAAGAAGAATACAAAGATCTGCTTACACCTTATTCGGGCAATGAATATATGGTTCAACTTATTTTTGCTTATGCCCGTAAGTTTCCATATAAAGTACTATCGTTGGATTGATGATGGATAGCAGGTAGTGGAAGAAAAAGCGTATAGTATCAGTAGTATTTTATTTTACAGAATACTTTCTTTTCTTTTGCCCCTAGCGCCATTAAAGCATTGCTGCTTAATACTACTACAGCGTTTTGGTAAGCTCCTAATTCCGGTATTGGGCCTAGTACTTTGGCATAGATCAGACGACGGTTGGCCGGATTCATGATTTTCAGTATAGATCCTTTGGCTACGTCGTTATGAAAGGCGTAATAAATGCCTCTTTTCATTTTTTCTTTGGGCTGATAGGCTACAGCGGCCCCGGATTCCTCTTTTTCTTCTAATCCGGTTGCCTGTTGTTGATATACCGTTTTAAAATCAGCTCCGTTTTCTTCCTCTTTTGAATCCTTAAGTATAGGTTCGCTATAGGAGCTGTTCCGCATGGGGGGGGCAGAATGCGTATCGGGCAATGTTGCATTGCGTGTATTGTCTTTCGCAAGTATGGGCACCGGGGCTCGATCGTTGTTTAGCGTAACAGACTTCGTATTGCCAAGACGGTCAAATGGTTTTACATTCTTATCAAAGGAAATCCAGCCTGTCAGCAAGATTTGCATATCCGAAAGAGAAGGATCGTCCATATTATTCCAGTGCTGTATGGTGCTCTGAGACACTTTGAACAGGTGGCTTATACTTCTAAGGTCGTCCGCTCCAGTTAAGGCATAGAATAAAGGCTTGCTTTGATCAATGCCTTCCTGCCGGATATAATTGAAATTGTCGATGGGAATTTTAAATTTGGTACCACTGGCCAGGCCTTGCTGGTAAGTTACATTATTGAGGTCTGCAAGCTGAGCCGGTGGTACTTTGAACTTTTTAGCCAGTAAAAAAATATCTTCGCCTGTTTCGATGGTATGTTCTATATAAGGTTTCCCATCTTTTTGTTTTACCCAAAGAGTGTCCTGGGCGTAAAGGCAATGGCTGCATAAAAGCAGGAGGATACTAAGAAATATTTTCATGTACATTAATCTTGCAGGCAAATTGCCGCCCGGACCTGGAAAAGCGAGATCCGGGCGAACGGCAGTAGTTATTGCATAGGTTCTTTTTCGGCCAGTTTAGCAGTACGCTGCACATTGGTATGAACACCTTCCATGTTGTCGCCGTTTATACTAGTCAACTGTAATGTAACGGTTACATCACCCATAGGTGCATGCTCGATAAAATAAGGTTGCCACTTGTCGATAACAAAAGATGTGCCATTCACATCAACTTTAACTTTGGCATCTTTCCCCAAAGTAGCATTGTACACATAAAAGTCCAGTAAGAGATTCTTTGTGTCCTCGCCCAGATAATCGCCTTTAGGTCTGCTGTAAAAAATCATGGGAGAGGCTGGTAAGTCCATTTTATTGATTTTGCCTTTATCATCTACCGAAAAATGGTAAAGAACAGCGGCTTTGGGCGATTTAATGGATTCATGATAGGACCTTGATAAGAAAGACATCACATAATGTTCCGAATTGGTGGGAATGGTAAACGAATGACTGGGCTCATACAATGCCGTATAAGGCTTATTGTCCAGGATGAAATGGATGTGTTGCCCATCTTTTGAATTATTACAGTTTTTGGTCGCGGCATCTGTGGTTTGATTTTTCAATTCATAGTTCTTAACATCGTAATCTATGGTCACCTTTACAGAATCAGTCCCCTGCAATTCAGCGCTCACTTTTTTAATACCCAGTTGTGCATCCGGAAATTCTGGAGAACCTTCGACCGGTGTAATGGTGATAGGCGCGTCAGGTGCTATGGACAGGGAGGCGGTGGTATCGGTTACGGCCGTATCTCCAGAGCCGGTATTGTTGCAGGCTGTTAGCGATGATAAAGCAACCAATGCAGTAGCAGAGCACAAAGTTTTGAGTTTCATATTCGTTATGGTTTAGATTATTTCCGTAAAGCTAGGGTTAATTCGATTGGTTGTCAACATTTAGCGTTATATTTAACGCTATTTTTATAGCTATCCCGCCATTTAGGCTCCTAAAGCAGGAGATACATTTTGTACCGCCGTCTGATGAACAGCTTGTTATCTGTTCGCTATTTAGTAATATTGCGCATTAAATTTATCCCGAAAAAAGTATATGGATCATTTTATAAAGCCTGTAGACGAATTGAGTAGATTGATTGAAGAAAAGGCAAAAATTCTCTATAGTAAAATATTTGATCTTCCGGTAAAGGAGTTTAATCTTCCTGACTTCCCCTTAAAGTACTATATAGCCTGTCACGATAAACGGAAGTTTTTTTCCGTGCAAACAGCGGCCGAAATTTTGTACCGTTCTATCATGCATAAGGGGAAAGCACTCGATAAACTGGTTATCATGGACTATGGGGCTGGCTTGGGGAGCCTTTTTTTATTAGCTAAGATGATAGGAGTCCGTACCGTCGTGTATAATGATATACTGGAAGATATGACGAATTCGGCCAAGATTATCAGCAATTACCTGGGTATACCTATAGACTTGTTTATTTCCGGCGATCACCGGCATACGGTAAATGAATTAAAGAAAAATAACCTGGAGTGTGATATTGTTTTGAGCCGGAATGTTGTTGAACATATTTATGATCTGAACGATTTTTACCGGTCAATGGCAGAGGGCCAACCCAATGCTTTGATTTACTTTTCAACAACGGCCAATTTTCAAAATCCGGCTATGATGTCCTATCATAAAAAGCTGCACGCAGGATATGAAAAAGAATACTGTCCCAAGAGGAAATCGATAATTCAACAGAAATTACCGGGTATTGATGAGGCAACAGCGACCAGGTTGGCAGAAGCGACCAGAGGATTAGCATTGCAGGACCTGGACCAGGCCATTGAAGACCATAAGCTTCATCATACTTTTCCGGACCCCTCAATACACCATACGAATACCTGTGATCCGGAAACCGGTCTTTGGCAGGAACATATCATACCTGTCTCAGAATATAAAACTATAGTGGAATCAAAGGGGTATCGGCTAACGGTATTGCCCGCATTTTGGGACACGCACTATGAAAGTGCCGGTAAAAACCTGTTTGCCAGGGCAATGAATTGGCTAACGGGCGTACTGGGCCCCAAAAAGGGGCTGACCGTAACAGCATTTATATACATAATTGCTGAAAAGAAGTAATAGGTTAATGCAAATTAAAATATAGGGCATGATATTTTCAATGACGGGCTATGGCCGCGCAGAAGGACAGACGGGGAGCCGCCAGGTGGTAGTAGAGCTAAAATCATTAAATGGTAAGCAGTTTGAACTGAATAGCAGGCTTACCCCTTTATTGAAGGCCTATGAAGCGGATATCCGGAGTACGTTGACACGACTTTTGAAAAGGGGAACTTTTGACCTTTCGGTCGTGATTAAGCAGGACGGAGCACAAAAGCCTATGCAGGTGAATACCAGTTTGGCGAAATATTATTTTCAAGCTATGCGCGAAATTGCTCAGGATCTGGACCTGGATGTAGCTGCACGGCCCGATCAGATTATGGCCACTTTAATGCGGATGCCGGAAGTTGTTGCTGCAGAAAGTGACAGCCTGCCGGAAGCAGAATGGTTGCAGATACAGGACCTGATCGTTACAGCCGCGCATAACCTGACAAAATATCGAAAAGAAGAAGGAAAGAACATACAGAAGGACTTGCTGAACCAGGTATCCTTCATTGAATCTGCTGTTAAGGAGGTAGAGGTATTTGAACCTGCGCGGGTAGGACGGTTACGGCAACGTATTTATGCATCATTACAGGAATTGATTGAAAAAGACCGGATCGATGACAATCGGCTGGAACAGGAAATCATTTATTACATTGATAAAATCGACTTTTCGGAGGAAAAGCAAAGGTTGCGTAGCCATTGTGACTATTTCATGCGCTTGCTGGATGAGGGAGACCAACAGGGAATAGGTAAAAAACTGGGTTTTGTATTACAGGAGGTTGGAAGAGAAATCAATACGCTGGGATCAAAAGCAAATGATGCAGATATTCAAAAAATTGTAGTAGATATGAAGGATGCATTGGAAAAGGCAAAAGAGCAAGTACTTAATGTATTGTAGCAGCATTAGAATGAGAGCACCTGGTTTATAGGGTTTGCAGATCTTGATATACCGATGTTTTGAAATAAAATTTGTTTGATAAATGTTCCGACTACCAAAACAGTTTTTTCTGTGTCTTTATTTATTGATGGTTTTAGGGATGGTATCGTGTGGTGTTAAATCACATTACTATCAGAAGCAGGTTGCTATTCCCGATGCCCGCTGGGAATATAAATTTCAACCTACTTTCAAGATCGATATAGAAGATACCAGTGCAAAATATGAAGTTACTTTATTGATTCGCCACGACGAAGGATATCCTAATTCTAATATATGGTTCCGTTTGAATGTAAAGGAGCCCGGTGCCAAAACATTTGCCAAAGGCAAGCGAATAGAAAAGGAACTTGCGGACGCCGAGGGTAAATGGATGGGTACGGGTATGGGGGACATCTGGGAGCAGCGCATTCCTTTATTTTCAGGGGAAGCGCCTTCGTTTAAAAAGGCAGGTACTTATGAAATAAAGATGGAACAGGTAATGCGAAACAACCCATTATGGTCTGTATTGAATGTGGGGCTTAGAGTCGAGAAAAAATAAACTTGTTAGCAGGATAGCAGGAGTATGTCCTTATATATTGCCGGATGGACGCCAGTTTTCCGAGCTATTCCTAATAATGACTGGCAGGCTAAAACAGTAGCTTCGTTTGTCCGTTATTGTGCTGGTCTTTTCCCAAATGACGATAAGCTTTTTCTGTCGCCTCTCTGCCTCTTGGTGTTCTGATGATATATCCTTCCTGGATAAGAAAGGGCTCATATACTTCCTCTATAGTACCAGCTTCTTCGCCTACAGCGGTGGCGATGTTGCTGATACCTACAGGGCCCCCTTTGAATTTTTCGATAAGTGTAGATAATATCCTATTATCCATATCGTCTAGTCCGCTTGCATCGACATTTAGCGCTTTGAGGCTATATTCGGTAATATTCAGATCGATGATGCCGTTGCCCAGTACCTGCGCAAAGTCGCGCATGCGTCGCAGCAAACCATTAGCAATACGAGGTGTTCCGCGGCTACGCCGGGCAATCTCACCTGCTGCATCAGAAGTTATTTTCACTTTTAGAAGATGTGCCGATCGGGTTACTATTTTTTGTAAAATTTCCTGGGGATAGTATTCCAGCCTGGATTTGATGCCAAAGCGGGAAAGTAATGGCGCCGTAAGCAAGCCTGACCTTGTTGTGGCACCTATTAAGGTAAAGGGGCTAATGCCTATTTGAACAGAACGGGCATTGGGGCCGCTCTCGATCAGCAGATCGATCTTGTAATCTTCCATTGCAGCATACAGGTACTCTTCAACAACGTTGCTGAGCCGATGTATTTCATCAATAAACAAAACACTTCTGGGTTCCAAATTGGTTAGCAGACCTGCGAGATCGCCGGCTTTTTCTAAAACCGGGCCGCTGGTTTCTTTTATAGAAACGCCTAACTCGTTTGCAACAATCCGTGAAAGAGTGGTTTTACCCAAACCGGGAGGGCCGTGGAACAAAACATGATCCAATGCCTCGCCCCTCAAATTGGCCGCTTTGATAAATATCCGGAGATTTTCTATAAGCTGTGGCTGGCCGGAGAAGTCTTCTATAGATCCCGGTCTGATACTGTTTTCATATTCTTTTTCTGCTGCGTTTACGGGTGTATTGGGCCGTATGTGTGATGGACCTTCCATATAAGTACGAAGTTAAGCATCGCTATACAATATTCGCCTTTTTGTTCTCGTAAAAACAGCTACGGCACCTGGGTTCATATTTGTCTTTTTCACCCAGTAAGTTAGTTTGGGATTCGGCAGAATGGCGATAGGAATAATGGGCTATGTGTCCGCAAACCATACATATGGCATGTAACTTGGTAATATAGTCGGCTTTAGCCAAAAGGGCCGGAACCGGTCCAAAGGGCCGTCCCTGAAAATCCATGTCGAGGCCGGCGATGATAACGCGGACGCCTTTTCGGGCAAGGGCTTCTGCCACATTAGGCAGTTCGGCGTCAAAAAATTGGGCTTCATCAATTCCAATCACCTGGGCATCTTCGGCCAGCAGTAATATATTTTGTGAAGCCGTTACCGGTGTAGACCGTATACTGCTTTTATCGTGGGAAACAATATCCGTTTCATGGTATCTTTTGTCTACCTCCGGTTTGAAAATTTCAATGCGTTGATGTGCTATTTGTGCTCTCTTCAGGCGGCGGATCAGTTCTTCTGTTTTGCCTGAAAACATTGAGCCACAAATGACTTCTATCCATCCTGATGATGCGTTTGCTGTATGGGGTTCTATAAACATGTGAATATGAATGTGATGAGGCCTCTCCCAGGGCTTTATTAAAGGTCTGGAACGATAATATTGCTCGGTTCGCTTTCGTTCCAGAGCCTGTCCAGGGATGTAACCATGTATTTATAGTTTTTATGACCTTCCCGGTCCAAAAATAGCTTGTTTTGTGTAAGCGCTATAATATTTCTGGCATCTGTCAGGTCGACCTTTTCGTTTTGTTCGAAACGGTACACCAGGTATTTTAGGGGCTCTTTGGACGGGTTCTTTTCTTCCCATTGGATTAATATCCCATTAGAACCGTTGCTACAGTGTGCGGAAGGAGGAGCAGGCACCGTTTGGTCTAGCCAGGGCATAGCTGGCGGAATGGCTATAGTACCGAAATAATTTTGTTGAAGGCTATCTATCAAATCCTGCCGGATCTTAGCGAAATTAGATACGCTGTAGAAGACAAAGCCGTCTGTATGTTTATCCCTTGCTGCCTGGATTTGTTTCAGAATCTCAACGGAAGTATTCCAGGGGGCGCTTTTGGCATTAAGCATACGGTACAGCCCTAAACCAATATATAATTGGCGCTGGCCGGTATTCTCTTTCCACCAAGGTAATAGTACGTCATAAGCAGCAGCCCTATGCCCATGTTCCCAATACAGCTGGGGGGCAACGTAGTCAACCCATTTGCGTTGTATCCATAGCCGTACATCGGAATAAAGATCATCATAGCAACTGGAGCCCCTGGTTGCAGAACCTTCGGGATCATCGCTGCTATTACGCCAGATACCGAAAGGACTCACTCCGAATTTAACCCATGATTTTTCCTTTTTGATATTGGTATTGAGCTGGGAAACGAACATGTTGACATTTTCGCGGCGCCAGTCCTCGATACTTAATCCATTATTGTACTTTCTGTAACTGGCCTGATCGGGGAAGGGTTTGCCTGCTACGGGATAAGGGTAGAAGTAGTCGTCAATATGAACGGCGTCAATATCGTAGCGGTTCACCACATCCAGGATAACTTTTAGAATGTATTCCCTGGCCTCGGGATTGCCCGGATCGAAATAAGATTTACCCGCGTAGTGAATCAGCCATTGGGGGTGAGTGCGGGTCACATGATTGGGCGGATTAGGATTGCTTGCACTGTTCACTAAGGCACGGTAAGGGTTGAACCATGCATGGAATTCTATATTACGCTTATGGCATTCGTTGATCATAAATTCCAGCGGATCATATTTAGGAAAAGGAGGCTGTCCCTGCTTGCCCGAAAGATATTTGCTCCAGGGTTCGTAAACAGAGGGGTAAAAGGCATCAGCAGCCGGCCTGATCTGAACAATAACGGCATTAAACCCCGTACGCTGAAGGAAATTAATATGGTTTAGAAATTCTTGTTGCTGCTGCTGTGCAGAAAGGCCCGGGCGGGATGGCCAGTCTATATTACCTACTGTTGCAATCCAGGCAGCTCTTAATTCGCGTTTAGGAGGGACACTTTTTGCTTGAAGCGGGTGAGAACAAAAAAGAAGCGCCAGGAAGAAAAGAATTTTATGCACGAACAACCAGTTTGAAATTTTGCGGCAAAGATACGGGATGACTGTAGAAATATCCATGCCTCAAACTATTTTTAGCGATTCATTTTAACATAATCTATCAATACAGAAAGTCCCTTTTTGTTAGAATTTAAAAAATTATGCATGCAATTAAGGACTCATTTGTTTGAAACCATCAGCGGCTAAATTTGTTAAGAGATACAAACAGTAATACAATGAGAGCTATATGGACAGGTGCTATCGGGTTTGGCCTGGTTAATATTCCGATTAAGGTGTATAGTGCTACATCGAATAGCCGGCCGGACCTTGATATGTTGGACCGAAAAACACATGCCCGCATCCGGTATAAGCGCATTAGTGAAGATAGCGGAAAGGAAGTGGCCTGGAATAGCATTGTTAAAGGATATTGGCTAAAGGATAAGTACGTAGTACTGGAAGACGCTGATTTTGAAGATGCCAGTCCGGAGAAAAGTAAAATGATCAATCTACAATCCTTTGTTAAAGAGACGGATATAGAAAGCATTTATTACGAAACACCTTACTTTCTGGAGCCTGCCAAGGGGGGAGAGCGGGCTTATAACCTGCTGTACAAAGCATTGGCTAAAACAGGGATGGCCGGATTATCCACTTTTGTGTTGCGAACGGTGGAGCACTTGGCTATTATTCGCCCATATCAGGAAATTTTGCTATTGAATCAACTGCGATTTTACGAGGAAATCCGGCCTGTGGAAGATATAAATCTGGGGCAGAATATCCGGGTAGCTAAGGCGGAACTGGATATGGCTGTGCAATTGATTAAAAGACATTCGGGCGAATTTGACGTTGAAAATTATAAAGATGAATACAGCAGGGAGTTGATGAAGATTATACGGGCCAAAGCGAAGGGCAAACGGGCTGCTATTAAGAAATTTAAGCCTCAGAAAACTGAAGCTAAAGATTTGTTAGCACAATTGAAGGAAAGTTTGGGGTAAATAACGGCTAAAAGCGGATGGCAAGCTGTTGGGTATTATTCGTGTGGGGTTGAGTGTACCCTTTCGATTGGTTTTCTCATAGTTTTGATTATTATCGTGTTGTGATTTTTTGCATTGCCATTTCAATTTGGCATAACACTAGCGGCTAAAATAGTACATGGCGATACAGATAAGCAGTACCGTGGTCAGAATTACCCAAGGCGCGTATTGCGTACATAAATATGTCCTTTTTATCTTTTGCTCTGAAATAGAAATTAAAGACAGTGCTGGTCCGATGCTGGCGAAGGCATACTTCATTCGTGCCAGAACCGGTAGCGCCAGGTAAGGCGGTAGTATTGTCGCGATACTTATCATTTCCGAGGTAAAGGCAGTAATATAATCGGCTGAAGGTTCATTGGTAAGGACGGCGAGCCTTTCGTCGCTAAGCAAGAAGAGCAGATATTGCTGTAGCAAAGATTTATTCATCCGGTATACATCCAATTCCAAGATATGTGCATTCAATATTTTTAATTCGTTCAATAGATTTCCGGGGCTTAGCTCCAAATTTTTTTCATGCAATTTCCCCGACAACCACAATTCCCGGTCATAGTCCTTACGTTTTCGCGGATCAGACAAAACTTTATACGCTTCCTGTATTTCCAGGAAGCGGGCGGCAGCAAATGCATTTTCCGGGTTTTTATCCGGGTGAAAATCATGTGCCAATTTCCGGAAAGCCTTTTTTATTGTTTCCAGAGTAGCCTCCCTTTGCACACCTAAAGTTTTATAATGGTTTTTTATGGTTGAATATTAAGGAATTAACTGTAGACATTCTTACACGTGGGGAAAATCCTGTGCAAAAAATTGCCCAAAACAAAAACTAAATTTAAGACGGTGTTTAGGAATCTACAAACCTTTTTAACAGATTTGGTTTTCCGGCAAAGCTCAGTAATTTTATGTTCACAATCAAAACGATATAGTTATGACAGAAAGAGCTTTTAATGAGATGCTGATCAGCAATAGCGATTTTCTACAACCTGTTGCTGTATCGCTCACACACGACACGGAAGATGCTAAAGACCTGATCCAGGAAACGCTGTATAGGGCAATGGCTAACCGGGAAAAGTACCAGACGGGTACAAATATTAAAGCGTGGTTGTATACCATTATGCGCAACATCTTTATCAACAATTACCGGCGCAGGAAAAAATTTACCAAAGTGAGCTCTGACGTTCCGCAGGACTATTTTATGTACCAGACGGATAAAGTGGCGCAGAACGATGGTATTATTAACGCGGGTATTCGCGAGATCAAGGGCGCTATCAATCGTTTGCCGGATATATTCCGCCTTTCTTTTGAGTTACATTACCTGGGTTATAAATACCAGGAGATAGCAGATACGCTGCATGAACCACTCGGTACGATAAAAAGCCGGATACATTTTGCACGCAAAATGTTGTCCAGCAAGCTGACACGTTAGTTGTACTGTTTCTATCCCTAGTATATATGAGGGTTGTTCAAGAAATTGGGCAACCCGTTTTGATTGGGAAAAACGGATTGTGGAAAATTCAATCGAAAAAGCTGTGTGTAGGTGGGACTTTCACAACCCAATGTGATTGCGATGCAGTTAAAGACAGGTAGTAGGACAAAGACGGGGCAAACCTTCATCTATTTCAGTATTTTTGCGTCCAAAGCACTCTTTTCATGTCTGTAAGACTTTCGGTAAATATTAATAAAATTGCGACTTTGCGTAACAGCCGGGGGGGCAATAACCCAGATGTCATTAAGGCGGCATTGGATATTGAACAATTCGGCGCTGATGGTATAACGGTGCATCCGCGGCCGGACGAGCGCCATATACGCTACGCAGACGTAGCGGTATTAAAAAGCGTTCTGACAACAGAATTGAATATTGAGGGAAACCCCAGGGAGGAACGTTTTGTGCAATTGGTTTTAGAGCAAAGTCCGGCGCAGGTAACATTGGTTCCGGATAGCCGTGATCAACTTACTTCTAATCATGGATGGAATACGGAGTTGGAGCGGGTATATTTGATGGGTATTATTCCTGTATTTAAAGAAAAGGGAATCAGGGTTTCGCTGTTTGTAGATCCGGTAGCCGCTATGGTGGCAGGAGCAAAAGCTTGCGGAGCTGATCGCGTAGAGCTTTATACAGAGGCCTATGCCCGGAATTACGATTATGGCGCAGAGCAGGCTCTAAGCGAATATATAGCCGCTGCTGCTGCCGCCCAAAAATTAGGCTTAGGATTAAATGCCGGGCATGATCTTGATTTGCAGAATCTACAATATTTTGCCCGGCATATAAAGAACCTGGAAGAGGTGTCTATTGGACATGCATTAATTAGCGATGCATTATATTATGGTTTGCACAATACCGTTCAGTTGTATAAACGGCAGTTGTCCGCAGATGCGTGAAGGCCGCAACACTTAAATTAAGGTTGTCAAGCTTTTGATAACAGCAGCTAAGCGTATAGCATCGTAAATTCTTGCTTCGGAAGCCCCGTGTTGTTTAACAGATGATTCGTGTGAGGTTACGCAGAGTTCGCAACCGTTTAATGCCGAAACAACCAGGCTGGTGAGCTCGAAGAATTCTTTACCCAACACGGGATTCATCATAATGCTCATGCGCAGGCCAGCAGGAGTATTGTTGTAGTATTGGTTGGCAGATAAATAATGCCGAAAACGATAAAAAACATTATTGGTATTCATCAGGGACGTACAGGCAAAGATTTCGCTGATATCCTGGTCGGTGGCGCCTTCTTTGGTAGCACTGCTTTGAAAAGCCTCTATGAGCACTGCGGACTTCTCATTGACTGCTACCGCAAGGGCGAGAAGAAAGGATTCTTTACGATTGACATGCGCGCTTTTCAGAACGGCGCCAATATTCAGCTTCAGATCTTTTAAAAATCGATTGTCTGTTTTTGCCAATTGCTCCAAGCCCAGGCTTTGATATGATGGATTAATGGAAAGATCTGTAAAAAGATTTTGAATGGTTTCATTCATGATATATGACTTCTTTATTGGTTAAAGCACCATGTGAAATGGGTCCGTAAAAAAGAAACGAGAAGATAAAATCAATGTTTGATTGTTATCCTCTCGTCCTGATAGATATAATAGATTAAGCGTCCTGTAATTGCGTAGCCATTTGTGCTGTCAATGTTTCTTCGCCTTTTTTCCAGTTACAAGGACATAGTTCATCGGTTTGTAATGCATCTAATACTCTTAAAACTTCTTCAACATTTCGCCCGACGCTTAGGTCGTTAACATTAACCCAGCGAATGATACCTTGAGGGTCAACAATAAAAGTAGCACGATAAGCTATCTTTTCTTCTGCCTGTAAAATACCCAGTTCTTCAGCCAATGATTTAGAAGTGTCGGCCAGCATGGGGAATTTAAGATCACGCAGATCGTTATGGTCTTTGCGCCAAGCCAAGTGTACAAATTCAGAATCGGTGGAGGCGCCAATCAATACCGTATCACGATCGGCAAATTCGCCATATGCATTATTGAATGATGCGATCTCTGTGGGACAAACGAAAGTAAAATCTTTAGGCCACCAGAACATTACCATCCACTTTCCGGAAGCGGTATGGATATCATTAGAGATTTCGGCGAACTCTTTACCGGGAGCATTAGCGCTTAAAGCGTCCGCAACTACTGCTTTTTTCTTGAATTCGGGGAATGAACTACCTACTGAAACTGTTTTGTTACTCATTTCGTTATGATTTATTTTTTGTGAGGCAAAGGTCGCTATCCTTTTCGATATTGCCGGCAAATATTTAACTATGAAAAAATAGGGAATTTCAATTGTGACGAGCCAATGTAATGGTTATTATACGTAGCTGATACAATATTGTTACATTTGCAACATGGCAAAAAGCATAGTGTTTTTAGGTTCTAAACCCGTTGGCTATCAATGCCTGGAACATTTAATAAACCATAGGAGTGCGCTAGGTGTTGTTATTATTGGCATCAGAACACAAAGCCGTCGCGAGTTTACAGGAGAGCATAATTTGAAGCGGTTGGCAGAAGAGTACGGCATACCGGTAATTGATACCCTGGATGATTTGCCACAATGCGATATTATATACTCGGTTCAGCATCACGAACTCCTCAAACAGGCGGATATAGCTAAAGCGCGCCAGGCTGCTGTAAATCTGCACCTGGCGCCTTTGCCGGAGTATAGGGGCTGCAATCAATTCTCTTTTGCTATTATGGATAAGGCTTCGCAATTTGGCGTCACTATCCACGAAATGGATACCCGTATTGATCATGGTGCTATTCTTTTTGAACGGCGTTTTGCCTTACCGCAGCATTGTTGGGTTTCGCAATTGTATGAACAGACTGTTGATGTTGCATTTGAACTTTTCAAAGATTCTTTACCGGATTTGCTGGCACAACGCTACAAAAAAATAGAGCAGGCGTCCCGGTTGGGAGAAAGAGTCAGCGCCTTGCATTACAGGAACGAAATCAATGCATTAAAGCTTGTAGATTTAAATGCTCCGGCTGACGAAATAGAACGCAGGATCAGAGCAACTTATATGCCCGGATTTGAGCCTCCCTACTGTTTTATAGATGGTAAAAAAGTTTTTTTTAATTGTCAGACCTAGGTATGCCGGGTAGAAATAGTAAGGTAATATTTCGTTATATTCTTTAATAAAGAATATACTTACTTTTGCCTTATTCATAATTCCTGCTATCATTATAGAAAAATAAAGAAATGGATGCTGCAGAGATTAGTGGTTTTAACTTTTTAGAAAAAAATGATATGATCGTAGAGCAATTATACACAAATTGTTTAAGCGAAGCAGCTTACTTTATTGCCGATAAAGGTGAAGCAGCAGTGGTCGATCCACTACGTGATATAGACGAGTATCTGCGCCTGGCAGAACAACATCAGGTTCGTATTAAGTATATTTTTGAGACGCATTTTCATGCGGACTTTGTCAGTGGTCACCTGGAACTCGCTGAGAAAACCGGAGCGACCATTATCTATGGTCCGGAAACCAATGCCGCTTTTGCGTTTCACAAAGCAACAGACGGAGAAGTGTTTTCTATAGGAAACCTGGAAGTACGGGCGATACATACACCGGTGCATACCTTGGAAAGTACATGTTACCTTTTGACTGATGAAGAAGGGAACGCGCATTGTATCTTTACCGGAGATACACTTTTTGTGGGCGACGTGGGCCGCCCCGACTTATTCAGCGGTAATCTGGATAAGGAAGAACTGGCGTCGCTAATGTATGACTCCTTAAATAATAAAATTAAAACCCTTCCGGATAATGTTATTGTGTACCCGGCACATGGTCCAGGTTCGGCCTGTGGTAAAAATCTGGGCAAGGAAACATTTAGCACGATTGGTATTCAGAAGGCAACAAATTATGCTTTGCAAGACCAAGATAGGGATGCGTTTATAAAAGCGGTTACTACGGGATTGAATCTGCCGCCGGCTTATTTTCCCATCAATGCGAAAATGAATGCCGAGGGGTATGAAAGCCTGGATGAGGTAAAGAAGCAGGGACTAACAGCTTTGGATGTCGAGGCTTTTGATGCATTACGTTCGGCAGACGATATTATAGTTTTGGATACAAGAAATTCAACTGTTTTTACGGAGGGATTTATTCCCGGAGCAATTAGCATCGGCTTGGATGGCCGTTTTGCCGAATGGGCAGGTAGCATTTTGCCCTTTGATAGACGATTAATACTGGTGACAGATCCGGGCAAAGAGGAGGAAACGGTAATACGTCTGGCCCGAGTGGGGTTAGAAAAGGTGCTGGGTTACCTGAACGGAAGCTTTGACGCATGGATAAACGCCGGTAAAGATGTAGATATCATTATTGATGTAGAAGCAGAGGAACTGGCTATGGACCTTCCTTTCGATAGCAAATTGCAGGTGGTCGATGTTCGTAAAAATGCAGAGTTTGAAAGCGGCCATATTAAAGAGGCTCTGAACTTACCACTGAGCGATCTGGCTGATCCTTTGCATATGGCGATGGTTGATGATGGGGCTAATGTATATGTACATTGTGCAGGAGGCTACAGGAGTGTTATTGCCTGTTCTCTAATGAAGCGTGAGGGTTTTCATAATATACGCAATATATTGGGTGGATACTCAAAAATAAAAGAAATAGCGGAAATTCCTCTGGAGATTCCACAGGTTTCTTAAGACCGAATAATACCACACGGACGCTGGAAAAAGGACCAGTATTATCGCGAGAGTAACAACTTATTGCCGTACTGCTTTTTTTTACACGTAAACCAGCGTCCAATTTTCATGATCTTTAGCGCATTAATCGTATAGTTAAAATCAAGATGCTTCCGATGATAGCGGGAAGTACGAGATTAAGCAACCATATGGTATAGCTGCCGGCCAGTATCGTCATGCTGTTGGCGGTAATGGCGGTATTGGTAAAAAGCAGGCCGGCTACAAAGCCCCTGACGCCAAGATCAGCGAGAAAAAGTGAAGGGATGACCGTAATCATCCAGAACATTAAACCGGAAATAAGAAAACCAGCAATCCAGGGCACCCCGGCGCCCAATATATTGATCAACAGAAGGAACTGGAAATTATAAATACAAAACCGGATGAACGACAAAACCAGTACAGTTACAAGATCTTGTTTAGAATAGCGTTTTAATACTTGCAGGGCTACGACAATTTTGCGTAACCATTTTTTGTTTTCAGACCATCGGGCAATTAGATCTAGTCGCCAGTAAATAAACGCGAGCAGACCAGCTGACACCAATGCTGCTATCAATGCAAATAGAGGCCAATTGCCGTGAAAGAGTACGTAAAAGTAAATAAGGCCGACTATACCGAAAAAGTAGGTAACTATGGTTTGGGAAAGATTACTGACTAGTACAGCAATGGCAGCCCGTAATTTGTTGCTATTTCTCAAGTACAGTATCCTCCCGGCGAAATCGCCTATTTTATTAGGTGTAATTAGGGAAAAGGTAATGCCCGTGAGGGTGGAGGCAAAGGCTCTTTTTAAGGGAACGGGCTCTATTTTGTCCAATAATTTTTTCCATTTGACGGATTCCAGCAACCAGTTTAAGGGCGCCAGCAGGAAAACGACCACTAACAGAAAAGGACTGCCATTCTTCCATTGCAGGGTCAGATCGCTCCATTGTTGGGATATGTTTCCTCTTTGATTTATTTGCTGGTAAATAAGCCACAATAAAAGAGTCATGGCCAGAGGTGCTAACACATAATTAAGCAGTATTTTTTTGGTAGTTTTGTTCACTGTAATTGTGTTGATTTGTTATTTCGTGGGATTTCCAGATGTGTATCCTGCTCCTTTACTCAAAAAAATAAATTTTGTCTGTTATCATCGGCATTGACCCCGGCACTCTTCTTATGGGATATGGTGTTATTTCCACCGGCAAAAGTAATCTTTCCCTGGTCGAAATGGGAGTTTTGCATCTTTCAAAATATAAAGATCATTCGGAACGCCTTCATTATATTTTCGAAAAAGTAGGTGCTCTGGTTCAGATATATCAACCAGTGGTAGTGGCCCTTGAGGCTCCTTTTTTCGGAAAAAACGTTCAAAGTATGCTGAAACTGGGAAGGGCACAAGGTGTGGCTATGGCAGCGGCCATGGCATATGGTAGTAAGACGGTGGAGTATGCCCCCCGGAAAATAAAACAGGTAATTACCGGAAATGGTAATGCTTCGAAAGAGCAGGTTTGGAAAATGTTGCAACACCAGCTGCATTTTAAAGAAGATCCTCAATTTCTTGACGCTACGGATGCTGTAGCAGCAGCGATGTGTTGCCATTTCGACTGGGGCCTGAGCACGGTTGAAATGCCTAAAGGGAAAGCAACACCTAAAGCCGGCAAGGGATGGGCAGCCTTTGTGGCCGCCCATCCCGATCGTATCAAATAGTTTTGTGTGTCTTGGCGGGGCCCGGAGTATGCTTCCTGATAACTGAACATTTTGCGGGAAATTGGGTTCCTGAAAATTAATTACGATTTTTGCCTACGAAAAATATTATGGCTAGAGAATATAAAAGAATCCTGGTAACCGCAGCGTTACCGTACGCTAACGGTCCCGTACATATTGGGCATCTTGCCGGTTGCTACCTGCCTGCAGATATATACGTTCGTTATCAGCGCGCGCAGAAACGCGATGTTAAATTTATTTGTGGGAGCGATGAACATGGCGTGCCTATAACCATACGTGCCATGAAGGAAGGGAGGACTCCACAGCAGGTAGTGGATGAATTTCATAACCTGATTAAGGATAGCTTTAGCCAGATGGGGATATCTTTTGATATTTATTCGCGCACATCCAGCAAAATACATGCAAAGACTTCTCAGGATTTTTTCCGGAAGTTGTACGATGACGGTATTTTCGAAGAGCGGGAGAGTGAACAGTATTACGACGATGAGAAAAAGATGTTTCTTGCTGATCGCTATATTATTGGCATCTGTCCGGTATGTGGCAATGAAAATGCCTACGGAGACCAGTGTGAAAAATGCGGATCTACCTTATCCCCCGAACAGCTGATCCAACCCCGTAGTGCATTAAGTAATGCTATTCCGGTAAAAAAAGCTACCAAGCACTGGTATTTTCCATTGAACAAATATGAATCTTTTTTGAAGGATTGGATACTGGAAGGGAAGAAAGACGAATGGAAGCCTAATGTGTATGGTCAATGCAAAAGTTGGTTGGACAGCGGTTTGCAACCAAGGGCTATGACGCGGGATAGCAATTGGGGAGTTCCGGTACCGGTTGAAGGAGCTGATGGTAAGGTGTTGTACGTGTGGTTCGATGCACCAATCGGTTATATCAGCGCAACACAAGAACTGTTGCCCCAGGAATGGGATAGCTACTGGAAGCAGGAGGATACAAAACTGGTACATTTTATTGGAAAGGATAATATTGTTTTCCATTGCATCATTTTCCCTGCTATGCTTAGGGCTCACGGAAACTATGTTCTCCCGGAAAACGTGCCTGCCAACGAGTTTTTGAATATAGAAGGTCAAAAGGTTTCTACTTCGAGAAATTGGGCGGTATGGGTAGATGAGTATCTTAAGGACTTTCCGGGCATGGAAGATACTTTACGTTATGTACTGTGCACAAATGCCCCTGAAACAAAAGATAATGACTTTACCTGGAAAGATTTTCAGGATCGCAATAATAGCGAATTAGTAGCTATATATGGTAATTTTGTAAATAGGACAATGGTCCTAATGCATAAGTTATGCGGTGGCCGTGTGCCCAGGTTTTATGATGATGTTAAGGAAGACCGCGACCTGGAATTGATTAACGATATTGTGGCGGCTAAAGACGCAGTAGAAAAGAATATCGAGCATTATCGTTTTAGAGATGCATTGTTTGAGGTTGTAGATCTCGCCAGGAAAGGTAATAAATACTTACAGGAGGTTGCCCCCTGGAGTCTGGCCAAAACACCCGAATTGCAGGAAGCCAATCAAAAGCTGATCGATAACTGTCTGCATCTATGTCTGCAGCTTACTGCTAACCTGGCGATCCTTTCTAATCCATTCTTACCCTTTGCCGTTCGGAAAATTTGTCATATGCTAACGGTGGTCGAGAAAATGCTGGATTGGGAGAATGCGGGTAAGATGGATCTGGTCAAGGCGGGATATCCGCTTCGTGCACCGGAATTATTGTTTAGAAAGGTTGAGGATACGGAAATGGAAGTGCAACGGGATAGGTTGAGAGGGAAAAGTAAGGAAGTGGCCATTGCGGAACCGTTGGCTGAAAATAAGGTGGAACGTGTTGGCAAAGCAGAAATTGTGTATGAAGATTTTGCTAAAATTGAACTGCGTGCGGGTGTCATTCACACGGCAGAAAAGATAGAAAAGGCAGACAAGCTACTTAAGTTAACAGTGGACCTGGGTTATGAAACGAGGACAATAGTGTCGGGTATCGCTTTACATTACAAACCAGAAGAAATTGTTGGCAAGCAGGTTACCGTAGTAGTAAACCTCGCTCCCCGGAAGATGAGGGGAATTGAAAGTGCGGGAATGATTCTGATGGCTGAAGACAGTTCCGGTAAATTGATTTTTGTAGCGCCAGACCAGGCAATCGAGCCTGGTAGTGAAGTGAAGTAATACTGTGTAGATAACCATAAACAGCTAATGATGAAAAAGCGTAGACTTTGGCCGGTAAGTATTGTCGCCGCGCTGATAATAGTTGTTCTTCTCCTCGTATTAAAGGGCAGGGGAGTGATTGGCGACGCCGGCAACATCAAAGTAGCCGTTGGGGACGTTCAGGCTAAAAATATTGTGGAAACAGTTAGTGCGAGTGGGAAGATCTATCCGGAGACGGAAGTAAAGATTAAGTCGGATGTCAGTGGCGAGATTGTGATGCTATCTGTTGCGGAAGGGGATTCCGTAAAGATGGGGCAGGTACTATTGAAGATTAATCCCAGTATTTATGCTTCTGCTGTTACCCAGGCAGAGGCCTCTATGCAACAATCGAGATCTGGTGTAGTGAATGCTAAAGAACTGGTAGCGCAGGCGCAAGCGCAGATGGCGAGAACAAAGGCAAATTTTGACCGGAATAAAGAATTGTTTGCGGGCAGGGTCATTAGCCGTATGGAATATGAGCAATCGGAAGCTGAATATCTTTCTGCAAAAGCCAACTTTGAGGCTGCCGAAGCTAATGTGGTGGGTGGGAGATTTGGGGTTACCGGTGCCCAGGCTAATCTTTTACAAGCCAGGGAAAATTTGCGGCGAACAACGATTACAGCCCCTACTTCGGGAATTATTTCGCAACTGCTAGTGAAGAATGGCGAGCGTGTTGTTGGCACAGCGCAAATGGATGGAACCCAAGTGCTGACTATTGCCGATATGGGCAGAATGGAACTCCGGGTGGATGTAAGCGAAACGGATATTAACAGAGTTTCTATTGGCGATACTAGCTTAATCGAGGTGGATGCCTATACCGGGAAAATATTTAAGGGAATTGTCTCCAAGATTTCCGTATCGAGCGTTCAATTAAACTCTGCGACATCTGCAACAAATTCTGATCAGGCTACTACCTATACGGTGCATATCTTTATGTTGCCGGAGTCGTACAGGCAGTTAATTACTAAGGGAAATTTTCCTTTTAAACCAGGAATGAGTGCTGGCGTAGAAATAAGGACACATACGGAATATGGCGTATTAGCTATTCCGATTAATGCGGTTACAACCCGCGACTATCCGGATGACAAAACAAAGAAGTCTGGAGATAATCAGCTGACTAACCCAATTCGTCAGGTTGTTTTTGTTGTGGAAGAAAAAATGAACAGTGTAGTTTTGCGGGATGTTAAGACCGGTATCCAGGATAACGAGTATATACAAATTGTGTCGGGACTGAAGAAAGGGGATAAGGTAGTGGTCGCGCCGTACGGGGCCATTGCCCGGCAGCTAAAAGATGGAGCAAAAATTAAAGTGGTGCGCCAGGATCAGCTTTTCGGAGCTCAAAGTGAACATTAAAGCCCATTGGGGCGCTCCTCTTATTTACATACGGAATGATCATAACTTTACTTTCAGATTTTGGCTATCAGGATAATTTCGTTGCTGTTGCAAAAGGAATTCTGTTGCAACATTTACCGCATGCTCATCTTATTGACCTGAATCATTCTGTAGAACCTTTTCATCTGCAACAATGTAGTTATTTATTGAAGAGTGCTTACCTGTATTTTCCTGCACAGACGGTGCATCTCTCTCTATTCGATATTATGCGCCAGGTGCCCGCATCTTTGCTTATCGCAAAGGTGGAAGAGCAATATATAATTAGTGCAGATAATGGTCTTTTGCCGCTGACATTTGAAGGAAATTTAGATTTGGTGTATGGAGATACAGCGATGGCGACCTCCTATCATGATTGGCTTTCCATGGCTGCCCTGTTCATCAGGCGCCTCGAATTGTCGGGGTTCCAAATGGATGACCTGAAACCCGTTGTGCCGGCCGTAGCTCCTGTTTTGCAAAAAGTATTGATAAAGCAGGGTGCCATTGAATGCCAGGTAATGTATATTGACCGATATGAAAACGTGGTCGTTAATTTGACTAAAGAGGAATTTGAGCAACACAGAAAGGGGCGGGGTTTCAGGTTGTCTTTTGTAAGGGATCAAATTTCCCAAATTAGCCAGTATTACACAGATGTTCCAGTCGGGGAAAAATTATGTCTTTTTAATAGCTCCGGTTTTTTGGAGATAGCCATTAATCAGGGGAAAGCATCTTCATTGCTTGGCCTGCGCCTGCATAACGGTCGACAATTGATTTATACAAATATTAAAATAGAATTCTTGTGATTATTAGAATTGTGAAAATGACGTTTGATGTAGAAAACGTGAATTTGTTCCTGGCTTTGTTCGAAGAGCGTAGGTCTGTTATCCGGAATTTTGATGGGTGTACACATTTGGAATTGTGGCAGGAGCAAGGAAAAAAGCATGTTTTTTTTACTTACAGTCACTGGCAAACAGAGTCTGCATTAGATAACTATCGCCATTCCGATTTTTTTAAGGATACCTGGAGCCGGACTAAGGCACTGTTTGCAGAACGGGCGGAAGCCTGGAGTGTCGAGCGTATGTAGTGAGGCCTGTGTTAGATATGCATCGCTGCCAGGGAAACCACTTCTTCTGCTACTACCGTGGCCAGTGCAACACCCATGCCGCCCATGCGGTATGCCGTAAACACCCTTTCGCTGTAATGCTCTATAACAGGCATCCGTGAAGAACCAAATGCCATAATACCCGCCCAACGCATATCTATTTCAAATCGCTTGCCGGGAAGAATAAAATGTTGTAGCTTGTATTCCAGATCCGCCTGGATTTGATCTTGAATTTCGATAGAAGTGGTCTTCTCTCCGATGAAATCCAGCTGTCGTCCTCCGCCAAAAAGAACACGTCCGTCTATCTCGCGAAAGTAATAGTAGCCCTTGTCGAAATGAAAAATGCCTTTGATGTTAAGATCTGGAATTGGTCGTGTTATTAAAACCTGTCCCCGACCCGGTGATAATGACGCCGCAGGTAGTAAAGAAGCTGTGAATGCATTTGTGCAAATGAAGAGGGAGCGGGCCACGAGGTCGATGTGAGCACCCCGGACTGGGTCGTCTATAGATACCGTTACATAAAGATTTTCGTCTTGAAACGAGCTGACGTAGGCTCCCGTTTTTATTTCAATACCTAGTTGTAAGCAGTAAGCGGTAAGTGCTTGCATAAGCTTGCCGGTATGAAGCTCGCCTTCGCATGTGTTTTCGATCATCGTTCTGGCCCAGTGTGGGGCAAAACCAAAGTCCGTCTGCTTTTGGACTATCGAAAAAGCCTTTTTCCCACAAACCGGTTGTAATATCTCATTGATGCGATCCAGGTGATGCAAAGAAGGAAGCTCCTGCTCCGAAATAATCTCGTAGCTACCGTTCGCCTGATATCCTATTGTTTCGTCTCCAAGTCTATTTCTTAGTCGAAGCAATCCCCTGAATCTTTGGGAGAACAGGGTGAGCATATTGTCCTCAGTTAATTGTTGTAAATCGTCTAGTAATTCGGTCAGGCTGCCCATGCAGGCAAAACCGGCGTTGCGCGTACTAGCCCCGAAGGATAATAAGCTTCTTTCGAGAACAAGTATCCTGCTTTGGGGAGATTTTTCTCTTAGTTCGATTGCGGTATTGAGTCCTACGAGTCCTCCGCCAATGATAATATGGTCATATTGTAGTAGAGATACTCTTTCCCAATAGCTAAACATAATGCGATGATTGGATAGTTGGTCAGTAGATCGATCGGTTTATTATTCTTCCAGGTAGTTCAGGTCTTTCCCGAAAGTTTCTTTTATCCTGCTGAGTGAAAACAAGGCGAGGGTTGCCAGGAAGAACAGCATAATATAGGCTGCAGTAATAATGTTGAAATGGTGTACAAAGTATTCGAATAGCAGGGTAATAGGGACTAATGCCCCTCTAACAAAGTTGGGCACTGTAGTGGTAACTGTAGCCCTTAAATTGGTACCAAACTGCTCTGACGCGATGGTGACGAAAGTTGCCCAATAGCCAACACTAAGGCCCATGACAAATGCCAATATATTAAAGCGTTCGGGTGTTATTCCGGTACTGTTCAGATAGTAAATAGATATAACAACGGACGAGAGTGTAAATAAAAGAATGATCCGCTTTCTGGATTTCAGCCTCTGTGCTAATAGTCCCGCAATAATGTCGCCGATAGAGATACCTATATAGGCATACATAATAGCCTCGCCTGCTTTTAATGGGCCGGTAGCCTTGAGTGCTCTGCCAAATTCCGGAGATAGGGCTATTAATATGCCGACAACGAACCAAAGGGGTAGGCCGATGCCAATACAACAAAGGTATTTGGCAAATCGTTGGCGGCTAAATAGCATGCGCAGGTTTCCTCTTTTTGCCTGTATTGCAACGGTATTTTTATAGAATCCCGATTCGAATGTCCCCAAGCGAAATAATAGTAGGGCAAATCCCAGGGCCCCACCGACGAAATACGCTATGCGCCAGGTATAGGCCTCTGAAACCAGCTTAGCCGCAACGGCCCCTAGTACCCCTATTACGGCAACAATCATGGTGCCATAACCGCGTTTTTCCTTGCTCATCGTTTCGCTAATTAATGTGATTCCCGCTCCTAACTCGCCAGCAAGCCCAATTCCGGCAATGAAACGTATAAAGGCGTAACTGTGTATGTCATTAACAAATCCGTTGATGATATTGGCCAGGGAGTATAGAAAAATAGAACCGAAAAGTACTTTAACTCTTCCCACCTTATCGCCGAGGATGCCCCAAAGCAGACCGCCGAGTAACAGCCCGGTCATCTGCATATTCATTACATATTCGCCCTTATGACGTAGTTGGTCGTCCGGTATGCCTATGTCCTTCAAACTCTCTATCCGGACAATCGAAAAGATCAGTAAGTCGTAAATGTCGACGAAGTAACCGAGGGCGGCAACTAATATGAGCAAGCTAATATGCCTATCAGATGTTGTGCTTTTGTGTTCCAATTTATTTGTTTCGTTATAGAAGAGCGCCAAAATAAAAAAAAACCTCGCATATGTAATCGTGCGAGGTTTTTTTATTTTGTTTTTTTTGATTAAAAGTCTTTAAGGGCGCAAGTCAATTCGCTTAAGGCCTGTTGTAGTTGCTGATCATTTGGTGCGATGCCATGCCACTCGTGGGTGCCTTCCATGAAAGAAACCCCGCTGCCCATAGCTGTATGCAGGAGGATGCATACAGGTTTGCCCTTACCTGTATGGGCTTTCGCCTGCTCTATACACGCCAGAACAGATTCCATGTTGTTTCCTTCTTGTTCGTTGATAACATGCCAGCCGAAAGCTTCGAATTTAGCTTTTAAATCGCCTAGTCCCATTACTAAGGAAGTGGGACCATCGATCTGTTGTCCGTTATAATCGACTGTAGCAATTAGGTTGTCTACCTTGTGATGGGCAGCAAACATAATGGCTTCCCAGTTCTGGCCTTCCTGTAATTCACCATCGCCATGCAGAGAATATACAAGCCTATCGTCTTGGTTAAGTTTTTTTGCCCACGCTGCGCCAACGGCAACGCTTAAGCCTTGTCCCAATGAACCAGACGCGATTCTTATACCCGGAAGGTGTTCGTGTGTGGCGGGATGCCCCTGTAATCTCGAATTCAGTTTTCTGAAAGTGCCTAATTCTTCAATGGGGAAGTACCCGCTACGGGCTAAAACGCTATATATTAAAGGGGAAATATGTCCATTGGATAAAAAGAACAGGTCTTCGCCGATGCCGTCCATATGGAAAAACGGATTGTGTTTCATGCTTTTGAAATACAATGCGGTTAGGAAGTCTGCACATCCCAGTGAGCCGCCGGGGTGACCGCTTTGTGCACCGTGTACCATTCTTACAATATCGCGGCGCACTTGGGTGGCCATTTCTTTAAGTTGCGGTAGTTCCATCTGCTTTTTTGAAAATTTTTGCAAAAGTAAGTAATAGCTTTCGAAAACTACGGTCAAGGGCTAAATTTCCAGCGATTCCGAATAAAAAAGGGTTTTGTTATGTATCATTGTCTATGGCAAAAA
>JBEBWN010000013.1:0-24893 GCA_040392235.1 Taibaiella helva
GCCACACCTCTTCTGGGCACCATTATATGATGCCCTATAAAAGAGCCACCTTTAGAAAGCATCGCTGGGTCGCCATCTACATAAAAAGGTCGATCCGGAAATTGCCTCCGTAAAGACGCGTTGGCAAACAGGTTACCAATGCCGCCTTCAATATCTACCCAGCTATCGGCACGGGTAGCCCCTGTATAACGGCTAATCGTATAGTAGGTTTCCTTACGTTCTAAAAGATACATGGCCAGGGCTTTCAGCATCCGCCCTCTTTCATGAAAGGTCATTTTACGGAGTACAGGCCCTGCTTGAGTACGGGCGTATTGCATCATTTCTGCGAAGTCGAGCCCCTTACTGCTGGCTGTAAATATAGCCTCGCCCGTAATAGCATTATGTAACACTTCACCTTCACCCTCACCCGCTACCCACTGGCCTGCGGCATAATTACGTAATTGAGGTAATGACATATTGTATTATATTATTTATTTGGTTCCAAAACAAGCTGCAATTTACTGATATTGTACCTATCCTCATTCATTTCTCTCATTGTATTAAATGCAGCAGGAGAACATATTATGTTCCCCTGTCAAAAATAAGGGGACTGTACGAATACAGTCCCCTTATACATTAGGATTCAAATTATTATTTAACAACAAATTTCTGTTGCAAGCTACCTTTTGATGTATGCACATTTAAAATATAAATACCTGCAACCAAACCAGGAATAGCAATAGAATGCTTGTTATTACCTGCGTTAACCATTGCCGGCAGAGCAGGTAATACCTGTTGTCCCAGGATATTTGTAATGTTAAAAGTTACAGGAGATTTCTCTGTAGCATCTATATCTATAAAGAGCTGATCTTTGGCCGGGTTAGGATAAACAAGGAGGCTATTCACATTAGTCAGTTGCCGGATACTGGTGAATGTGCTTTGCGCATTTTCGCTTACGTTGATAAACACATATTTGTTACCCTCTTTCCGCCAAATAACATTATAAACTTTAAACTTAGAGCGATCCCATTTTTCATCAGAAACTTTAAATGTAAAAGTTTTGGAGAATGTAGCATCTGCCGCCACTGTACCCTCCGCAATTTTTTCACCCCATGCGGTACTGGATAAGGAAGTCCGTAGAACACCATGGTGGGGAACATCTACCTTACCTTGGCCGTTTTGTAGATTCATGGCCCCCTCTTCAACAAGATATGCAGCCAGATAATATTCCCCCTCTGCCTCTGACCAAAACTTAACATTGGCATTTACCGTAACATCATCAGCATCTACCAATAATTCGCTAGCTGCACTGGCCAGGGGCTCTGTTGCTGCAAAAGAATCTACCAGCGCCTTAACATCCTCCCGGATTTTAGCGGTATTTATAGTACTACCGTTAAAATTGGGCTTGGTATACGTAATTCCGTTAGCGCCGAAGTCGGGATAGCCGATCAGAGTGAACTGCCTGGCAAGTGTCGCTGCAGTTTGATTATAAAACTCTGTATTTCTGAATTCCCCTGCGTCGGGAGAAGCAAAAAGTCCGATATAAAGTGCCTTATCACCCGCATCTCCCATAATCTGGTTGCCAAGGGTCCAGCCCCATGAGCCACAAGGATAACACCAGGTTGCCGTTATTTTATGCACCATGGATAACGATTTCTTCTCGGGTTCCTGCGCCTGGCCGGTATACAAACATCCAACACCCAATAAAGACAGTACCAATTTTTTCATTTCAACGTCAAATTTTATTAAAGAATCAATAAAATTACGTTATTTCCTGAAAAAAAACAGATTGTTCTTTAGTCACTAATCAGCCCCCCCTTTTACAGGCAAGCGGATTAGCTATCTATAACAAACCTTGTCGCTCTTGTAAAACTACTTCTTACGGGCATCAGGCCGGCAATTGGCTATTTGCCGCTTAAAATACCCTTGTACAATACCCCATCGAAGCTAGTCATTGGCAGGTCCAGTAATTCCGATATAAGCGGCGCAACATCAACCAGGCCCATATTGGGCAATACCGTTCCCTTTTTGATTCCAGAACCAAAAGCGACAAAACCGGTTTGTATTTCCTTGAAATCCGGGAAATAACCATGTGTTCCACCGGCAGCCGTTTTAATGAAAGCGCCATTACTCGAACCATTGAACGTATATCCCTGTTGCGGTGCCAGGGCCATCGCGGCATTAGGGTCAGCGCCAATTATGTCGAGAGCCTGCCGGTCTTTCACAGTAAACATCCTCCGTTGGGATGCAGGCAACTGGTCTATAAGACGGACAACCTTTTGTACGGTAGCCTGGTCTTTGTGATCGCTTAGATGCAAGAAAGCAGAGCCACCTGCCGTATGAAAATAAGCCTTGCTTTTAGCTTTATTATAAGGCTCGAATAAACCGGCTTCTTTTAAAAGCACATTGGGGGAAAGGCTGCTATGAATATCAACAAAACCATGGTCGCCTGTAACGACGAAGGTGGTTCTATCTTTTATCCCGGCTTTTTCAACAGCTTCCATAATTGTCTTAAGCGCGTGATCTGCTCCTGCCACGGCGGCCCTCACTTTATCGCCATCGCGGCCCTGTTCATGAGCAAAATGATCTACCGTTACCAAGTGCAGAGACAGGAAAGCCGGTTTGTATTTTTTTATCAGATAACAGCTCATCCTGGCCAGGTTATCATCTATTCCCAGGTAGTCGCCATCAAAATCCAACTCATCCAATTGCCCTACGGCATTATCTTTCAATTCCTCGTACAGTCCCTTTGGCTGAGCATGCTCGGAAAGAGCCTTTGTCATATTGCGCTTTTCACCTTTGGTGGCAGGCAAATACCAATACTCCGGAATGCTATATGTTGCCGGGTTGCCAACGGACACCGGCCAAAAAACGGAAGCAGTCGTCAATCCTTTTTCTTTTGCAGCGCTGAACAATGTAGGTACTTTAATAGAGTCATAATACCAGAACCATTTGCCGGTTGCGGAATCCGGCTCTATAGGTGTATTATAGTAGATACCATGTCGTATGGGTTTAACGCCGGTTACCATCGTTGTATGAGAGGGATAGGTAACAGAAGGAAACACGCCATCTACACCTTCTGCATATGCACCCTCTGCCATCGCCTGCCTTAAATGCACCATATTCCAGGAAGGGTCTTTATAGAACTCCGGGCGAAAACCATCTATACTGATTAAAATAACATACTTGTCATCGGCGCGCAATGTGCTGACTACACATAATACACCGCATAGAATACCGAATAGTCTTTTCATAAAAAATGCTTAAAATATATACACATATTATATTCCCAGTAAATTAGGGTACGGTTGTTACCACGGTATAGCTCCCACTCTGTGTATATGTTTTACCAAACATATCAGTAGCCTTCACCTCTATGGTATGTGCTCCCGGCGCCAGTTTTGTCGGGATATCAATCTTCCAGAGATGTGTACAGGGCTCCGGGTTAGAAGGTCGCTTTCCGCTGGGCAATTGCTCGGCCATATCGTATTCTACAAGATGCTTTAAATAAGCAGGGTCTGCCATTTCCACCAGTTGCATAGCACGCCATTTCCCATTGTCCACACGGCAGAGTACATCATCATGACCTGATCCCAAAAAGAAATTAGCGTATATAGCCGCCGACGTCCGTTGTCCTTGCAACACCAATTTGGGGTTATAAATACGAATTTGGTAGGTCTCCGGCTGGCCGGCCACTTTATAAGCCAAGGAGTAGTTCTGCTGATTTACGTTTAAAACACCATATCCTTTAGGGGTACCATCGCGCATTGTAGATATCGGTATGCCCTGATCGTTCAATGCGCCGGAATACCAATCGCCGGAAGTGGTGCCGATATTAAACTCATGCAATGGCTGCACATTACGCCAGCCTTCCGCTTTTGTATAAAAATTATGCCGTTGTAAATGTGTGTGCGCCGAAAGAGCCAATACATTTTCGTAGCCTTTCAGCAAATCGAATAGTTGCTGCCGGTCCTGCAGATTAAATTCGCTTCCGTCTTCTGTCCATAGTGGTATATGAAAGCATAAAACGACTAGATTATCTTTCGGAACATATTTTAAGGTATTACGAACAAAAGTCAATTGGTCCGGCCGAAAGCCACCCCAATATCCTTTGCCATCCCGCGGATCAGGATAAAGTATATTATCCAATACAATAAAGTGGGCCTTTCCATAGTTAAAGGCATAGTTGGCCGGGCCGAAATTCCGCTCAAAAGTCTCGTCAGATAAGGAATCTGTTGTTGCATCGTAATTCATATCATGATTACCCATTACATTATACCAGGGCAATTGCATTTGCTGCACTGCCTTGGCATAAGGCAAATGCAGATCCAGCTTGTCGCCAACCAAATCGCCCAGGCTTATTCCAAATATCTTATCACTGGCTGCTTTCCGGGCTTCTTCCACAATGCCTTTTTCGAAATGTGCCACTTCCTGTAAGGTGTATGGCTGTGGGTCGCCAAAGACAAAGGCCGAGAACTGCAATGCAGGCTGCTCTTTCCGCAGTCCAAAATCCAAGGAAGCCGGAACCTCTGCCGTGGCATCAACGCCCGGATATTTTAAAGCCGGGCTGCCCAGGGGTTTGTGCAGATAATAAGAACGGGGCATGTTATACTCGTTAAGGGGCAAACTATAATCTGCCGGCTTAATAACAAACACGATATTATCCTTCTGTAGTGGCAATTGATAATTCCCTTCCCCGCCGGAGAGAACGACCTCTACGCCATTAGAAACAGCAACACCATGAATACCCTTCTCGCCCGCATCTCTTTTGCTGTTGCCATTTTTATCTTCAAATATAATTCCTTTTACGCCTGATGTTTCCTGCGCCCAGGCGCCTAATGGGAAACACATCATGATTAGAATAAGCTTTCTCATTATAGAACTATTGATTCAATTATTTTTAATAAAAAGAAATGGTGTCCCCTGAAAAAGCGCTAAAAATAGGGAACACCATAAGATTGGGTCATGGATTAAAAGGCGTAACGTAAGCCTAACTGGACCTGGAAGGGATTCCCGTTTAAGGGAGATACTCCTGTGGCCTTATTTACATTATAAACAAATTCCTGCGTTTCAGCATCGAAACTCTTAATAGAGTAAATATTCTGCTTTCCAAGATAATGACCTACGCCCCAGGATTTTTTAAAGATATTGGCAAGGTTGAAAAAATCGACAGAAGCTTCTACGCCATGATTTTTATAAATCTTAAATCTCTTTGCCAGGCGGAGATCAAACACGCCATAAAAACCATTTATCCCGCCATTTCTTTCCGCTATTTTTCCAAAATTATCGCGCAGGTAAGTTTTAAGGCCTTCTTCTGCTTCGGGGTTATCTAATATGGCTTTTATACCGGTTCTGATATACTCTGGTGTAGCAGGATTATTCGGATCATAGATATAAGCCAGATCATTTGAGGATACAAAATCGCCGTTCATATTGCCGCTTACTGCCAGAGAGTAGCGGGTACCGGAAATACCACTAAAACGCAGACCGATAGTAATACCGGCAATACTAGGCGCCGTTCCGTAAAAGACTACCTTGTGGCGGAAATGGTTATTGGCATAACTCATGATGCCCAGCTCGCGCGGATCATCTTTAACCATTTGATCCAGGGTAGCGGTATTAGCCACATTACCATTATAAGAGGTATTATCTTTAGAATCGTTCCAGGTATAGGAAAAGGAGATCTGCCCATCACGGTAATAACGATAAGTACCATCTATAACTATTGCATATTGATTCTTTTTACCCTCGCTGATTAACTCCAGCACACGACCCAGATTCTCTGTTTTGCGGCTATTAGTCCAGTTGGTGGCACCGTTGGAAGTCTTGATAGAGGAGGCCGGCACATAAACGCCCCTGTTATCCTCGGCAGCAATTCTAAAATAAGGCTCGTCAACCATATTCCGATCCACATACATATAGTTATTCCGGGCCCAATTTGCATATCCGCTGATGCCTACCCGCAGGCGATCTGTAAAAAAGTGATTATAGGAAAAATTCATTTTGTATAAAGTGGGCACCTTTGCATCTGCACTATTAGTATTAATAGTTACTAGTTTTTCCACACCCGGTATATTAAACAATTCCCTGCCCGGCGCGGTCGCAGGGTTAGACCTATATCCGGGGAAATTGGGCGTAGGAACGAGGTCTCCCTGTATATCTACCGAGGCGACGCGGGTTCCATCAAACAGCATATTATTTACCATAGAATACGGATTTAAAGCCGAGCCGAAAATACCGCCACCCAGGCGGACAATATCCTTACCCTTATCGCCTACATTCCAGGTAAACTGAACGCGGGGCTGTATTTGAAAGGTATTAATTTTGTTATCAGTCCGGATACCAAGCTCATTATATACCGTTTGACTAAAATTAGCGGCATTCAAATATTGTGTGTAATCCAAACGCAAGCCGGCCATTACACCTAAGCCTTTCGCCAGCTTTGTTTCCATTTGTCCATATACTGCGGAGCTTAACGAATTGACGACAGTACTTGGATCGTCTACCATAACGATTTCGCGTGCGTAGCGGTAAGGTGCAAGATTATCAAAGTTTTCCATGCCGGTAAAATAGAAACGACCGTTCATTTCACTACCATACCGCGAATGCATTTTATTATACATCACATCGACACCAAAAGTATAATTCACTTTTTCTGTATTGTAGTAAAGGTTGTCCACCAACTGCAATACCGTACCTTTAAACCACTCTGGGGTAAACCTTTGTCCACCCAGTTGAATCGAATTAAAATAGGTATTGGTTCCGGACACCGATTCCACGTTCTCAACTATCGCCCTGGGAATACTTTCACTGGGCAACTCACTGTTGGGTAATACATCGACATGCTCCATAAAATGCTGCACTTTCAATTCGTTAGTCATTTTAGGACCAAGTACAGAACGTAATGAAGCCATCAGGCTGTTCTCCACCTTCTTCCGGTTTAAGTAAACCTCGTAGAGATTGATACCAGAGTTATCGCCTTCAGATTGGTTATCTTTTTCGTAAACGAAATTGTTCCGGATAGTCAATAGATTCCTTGAATTAATTTGCCAGTCAATGCGTGCAAAGGCCGCGTCCGTGCCTTTACTTTTATCAAATGCACCGAATTGAGGAGTCTGCGCTACACCATATTTAGAGCGGGCAATACCCAAGTATTGGTCCAGCGTTGCCTGAGTTACCCTATTTGCTGATTCGTCGGCAGGCGACTGAATATTGGCAATGTAAAGCGGGCGGGAATCTGCCTGATGATCCCATGCTACAAAAAAGTGAAGACGATCCTTTATAATCGGGCCACCGAGCGAAAAACCATACTGTTAAGTAGAATACTCCTGAATTCTTTTATTACCCCTGATATCATAAGGACTGGAAAGCCAGTCTGTACGGCCAAAAGTGAAAGCACTACCGGAAAGCTTATTGGTACCTGATTTAGTAACCGTACTGATAGTACCACCTCCACTACGGCCATTGGTAACATCATATTCATTGGTAATCACTTTGAACTCACGAATTGCCTCCATTGATATAGAATATGCACTGGATGTAGAACCACCGGCAATGGTGCCTCTTGAAGTCATGCCGTCCACCGTGTAGTTGGTCGAAGATGCCAATTGGCCGCCGAGACTACTTCCGTTACTTAAAGGGGAAAGATCGATCAGGGAGGTAAAATTCCGTCCGTTCACCGGCATTTTATCGAGATCCCGTGCTGATATATGCGTAGCCGAGCCCAATGTTTTAATGGTATTCTTTAAAGGACTTGACGAGACCTCTACTGATTGCATTTCGTTACTGCTGTTATGCAACTCAAAATCGACCCGCAAATTATCGCCCTGGTTTAAGGTATAACCGGACTCCTGCTGATCGCCAAATCCTAAATAAGACACTTTTATGGAATAAGGTGAACCCAGGGGCAACTGGTTAATTGTGTATTCCCCTTTTTCATTGGTCATTGTAGAACTTTGGAAGCCTGTTGACTCATTGCGGACTATGATAGTCGCACCGATCACGGCACCCTCTTTCTTTTCCGATACACGGCCCGTTATCGTAGCCTGCGTACCTTGTGCATGAAGTTTTACATTTATGCCAAGTAGTAGTAAACAAATGGCCATAAATCCTTTGGTCGATTTCATCTTAATTGGTTGTAGAAATTATTAGCTATTAAGTATTTCGTAAAAAAAATGGCATGGCCTATCCCCGCATGGATAGGGAATCACCTTATACAGGCTAATCAGAATAAGCAATGACTAGACCTAAGTCGTGACCAGGTTATCAGAATCAAAAGGTATGGTATAGGAAATCCGGGGTCAACTTACTTTAGCTACCGGTCGATTGCCTTGGCTACGGATGAGGCGATACGCTGGCCACTCTTTCGGCTAAACTGACGCATCTTATCCGCAGATTCTAATTTTATTGTAGTATAATATTGGTTCCCGGAATGTATCTGTTTTCTCTCTTTATTGTATAACGAATAACTAACAATATGAAAAACCGTTTTCATAGGTTCCTCCTGCCACTTAAAATAGTGCTGATTTAAAACCAACAGGTAATCTGCTCCTGCCTGCAGCATTATTCTATCCAGTTCTTCGCCTGGAAAACCCGACAAATCAGATGAGCATTGCTCGCCCTCGCCGGCAACAGAAATTTTGCTGGAGATGATTTTACTGAGATCGGCGTTAGAGCCTTTAAAGATATATTCATTCTTCCCGTCGAAATTCTGAATATGTTGACTCAGCATTTGATTAAATTGTATAGCAATGCTATCGGGCATAATACCAGTTTCCTCTGCAATCATGTCCTTCACGTAATAGTTCGATTTCACGTTATTATCCAGCCCCACAACCAATACCTGCACAGGTTGCCGGTTACCGGACAAGCCACTCTCCTTCCGGCTCCAGGACGATACAGGTACAGCTATCCATAACAAGATATACATAAGTAACTTCATTGCGTTCATAACCAGATTAATTTTAACGCAAAAGTAGAAGAGGGTTGTTACGAAGTCGTTAACGGAGCATTACGATAAATTGATCTGTACGTTAAGAAAGGGGCTAGTCCGTTGGAAAAGAGTATTTTCTTCTGTTAATGTCATGGAGCAGAAGAAAAAACCATGGAATTAGCAAAAAAAATCATATTAATAAAACGGCAGGCTGCTGGAAGTACCTGGGAAACAATGAGAGTGCTTGCTTTAAGCTTGAATCTCCTTAAACATCGGCAAATAGCCGGCAGCGGCGATCGCGCTATTAACTAATGAAAACGCTGATAGGATTCCCGTTCCAAAGCCTCCCGATGATCTGGATGGGCTATTTTAATTAAGGCTTGCGCCCTCTGTTTCATATTCAGACCAAAGAGATTTACAGCGCCATATTCTGTTACTACCCAATGAATATGCCCCCTTGTGGTAACAACGCCCGCTCCCATTTTCAGACTGGATACGATTTTTGAAGCCCCTGTAGAGGTAATTGATGGCAAGGCTATGATCGGCTTCCCCCCGGGCGACAAGGCGGCACCACGAATAAAGTCCATCTGGCCGCCGATACCGGAGTACTGGTAGGTACCTATAGAATCGGAGCAAACCTGCCCGGTCAGGTCAACTTCAATCGCGCTGTTTATTGCCGTAACTTTCGGGTTTAACGATATTTTTCGCGGATCGTTTACATAAGCCACATCCATAAACTTGAACATTGGGTTGTCATCTACAAAGTCGTATAGCTTCCTGGTGCCCAGCAAAAATGAGCTCACATTGTAGCCGCGTACCTCATTCTTCAGACTATTATCAATAACTCCCGATTCTATTAAGGGAATAACACCATCAGAAAACATTTCTGTATGCAATCCGAGATGCTTATGAGACCCCAGGTTTTTCAATACGGAATCTGGGATATTGCCAATACCCAACTGCAAAGTTGCACCATCTTCTACCAGTTCGGCGACAATCTTGCCGATCTTGTTGCTGATGTCGTTCTGATGGGATGCGTAACTGACCTCCGGCAAGGGATCTTCTATCCAGACAGCAGCCGCGAAGCGGCTGGAATGAATAAAGCCATCACCATGTACTCTTGGCATATTAGGGTTGACCTGGGCTATAATAACAGCAGCCATATCGACTGCTGCCCGCGCTATATCTACCGAAGTGCCCAGGGAGCAATAACCATGTTTGTCTGGAGGCGACACCTGTATAACAGCCACATCGATCGGCAACACGCCCTGACGGAACAAACCCGGTATTTCGCTCAAAAAAACCGGCACATAGTCGCCATAAATAGAATTGACGATCTTGCGTACACCCTGGGAAACAAATAGAGAATTAACAAAAAAATGGCCGTCTATATCTTCAGTAGCCAACTCAGTGCCCTGAAGCGTTATACTCACCAATTCCACATTATGTAAGCGCCCCTTTTGTTCCATCATTTTCCTGATCAGGAATACCGGTGTGGCAGCACTACCATGTAAAAACACACGCTGCCCCGATTGAATATGAGCCAGGGCCTGCTCTGCATTCACGTATTGCATACTCGTACTAATGTTATCTTGCAAACCTAATAAAATTCAAGGATTAACAGCTCAGACTCCTAAAGATTAGACAAGCAGCCTTTATGAATGACGAATATACTACACAGTCATCCTACCGTCAGGATACTACAAAAAACGGACATTACCATGCCTTAAGTTCAATGAAATATCTCATGACCCATACCTTCCTCTTGCGTTGCAAGTGGCCCAACTATTACTACTGACGAATATCTATATGCCCCGGCGTATTGGTTCCCTTAGTGGACTTGTTCAGCTTGTAGGCAAAAGACAAGATAAAAAATCGTCCAATTGTATTAGAGCGTTGCTCCATCAGATAGTTAAGCTGGCTGGTACGTTGTATCGCCTTGTTTCTGTCCAGTAAATCAAATCCTCTTAATGTAATAGTTCCCCTTTGATTGGAAAAAACGTAATAAGCTATTTCGGCTTTAAGCAGGGGTATTGTTACCGGGGCATCGAAACTACGCGCCGTATAATGCGTGACATCAGCAGACACCACAAAATTCCAATTCTTAGATGGCCGGAATCCTATATGAGCAAAGCCCGTATAGTTATAGTAGACATTGTTCAATTCCCTATTCATTGCGTATCTTGTATCGGACCATACAATTGTCCCCCCGCAGCGTACATCCCACAAATCATTACCAATATTGCCGAGGCTTAGGTCCAGTTGATGATTTAATGTATTGGTCCGATTCTCCACTTCATTTACGCCAATGACGCTCCTTATCCAACGCTCATTGATGCCAACCTGCACACGAATACCCCATCTATTAAGCGGCTTAGAATATTGCGCCCCCAATTGTGTTTGCAAGGCATAAGGCGTGTTGGCCATCTGCAATTGCTGGCTGAAATCGGGTAAAATGGTGCGATTCCAGTCGATGCGGTTTCTCGTATAGCGGGCATTCAGGGAAACATTCAAGAAAGACATCGCAAACTGGTCGAACAAATGATAACTCCCTCCTAAGCTATGCGTATACTCCGGTCTTAGCTGTGGATTACCTTTTGTTTGCAATAAAGGATTACTGTAGTCTGTAGTGGGTAATAATTGCAGTACATCCGGCATATATATTTCTGTATTATAGCGTAATGCCAGGCGCTTGCCTTTACTCAGATCTTTCTGAAAAAAAGCCGAGGGTAATCCGTAAATATAATTAGCCCGTCCTAACTGCATTCCGTTTAAATAAGTGATGAGCATCACCTTTTCTGCTTTTAAGCTCATATTCCATTGCATATACTTCCGGTTCTTTTTCAAAGTAAGGCCGGAATGCATGCGCATAACATCTCTGTAAAAGACGGGGCTTAAAGAGTCTATAATGACTTCTTCCTGAGCTAAAGGGCCTTGTATACGCCGGTTCGTCTCTCTCTCCATATTACCACCGATAAAGGGCTCCAAAAAGTACCCCTTTCCTAAAGACCGGGCAATCAAGGAAGAGATGGCTGCCAGTGTTCTTACACGCCTGTTGTCCAGATGCTGTTCATCTGAAACCGGCACTATGCCCGGATAACTGGTCTCATTGTGCCACCGGCTATTATCGTTCCGCAGCGTGTGCGTAACCGACATTGTAGTTTGCCATACCGGCCATACCGATCTGCCCTTTTTTACCCAGGTAGCGACACCTCCCGTTTCCATTCTAAACCCCTTGTTTGCTATCCTATTGTTCAGCTCATTTTGTAGCAATCTGTTTTCCAGGCTTTGACTATACAAACGCCCATCATTATTGTTGCTTCCCATAGCGCCATACGCGTTTATCGTCAGCAAATGAGTGGAATCAACCTGCGTTCGCCAGCTGGCAGAAACGCGGTGCGCCTGGTTATCCGAAGCACTATAGCTTTGATCCTCCTTTTCGAAGTCGCCGCCAGGTGTAAAATTCCTGGAGTATATATATTGATCTAACCATTTCTGCGCGCCGTTACCCATATAATTAAAGGTTAGGCGAGTGTCTTTCCAGGGTTCCAACATATAATTCAAACCCAAAGCCGCGGAGGTTACCTTACCGGAAACGGGTTGACCGAAGTCTACCGGCACTTCATCCGGATTTAATTCCAACCGCCCACCACTTTTTACCAGCGAACTTAATCCACCATTAAAATTCAGATAATCTTCGAAAGTAAAACCAAATTTATTAATGTTATTTACCATACCTAAGGCTGCAACCTGGCTCCTTTGCCGGAATTTAAAAGCCTTTAATGCTGACTCATATTTATCCGGCATGCCCAGGCCGCCCTGTACTTCTCCAAAATAACCGGCTTTTTTCCCATCCTTGAGCAATAAATTTAGAGTTTGCTCTCTTTGTCCATCGTCAATACCGGAAAACAGGCTTTCTTCCGTCCTCTTTTCAAAAGCCTGAATCTTATCAATAGCATCGGCCGGCAAGTTGCGGCTCGCTATCTTCGGGTCATCGCCGAAGAATTCCTTTCCATCTACCAGAATTTTATCTACACTTTTCCCCATCGACTTTATATTGCCTTCTTTATCGACCTCTATTCCCGGGAGTTTACGCAGTAAATCTTCTACTACAGCATCTGGCTTCACCTTGAACGAGCCGGCATTGTATTCCAAAGTATCGCCAACGATCCGGACGGGTACTCTTTCACCTGAAATGATGACTTCCGTAAGCAAATGAGCTTTTTCGTTCACGGCCAGGGTATCCGTCCCCTCGTCGCATACACATCCCGGAGTAATAGCTACAAACTTATACTGTGTATAATAACCCATAAGAGCTATTTGCAACAGATAGTCCCCCTCTTTGGCGTCTGATATAATATAATTTCCGTAATTATTGGTTACACCGAACCGGACTAATGTGGAATCCAATGGATCCAATAAGGATACAGATACGCCCTCTAATCCTAGTCCCGTTGTGTCCGTTATCCGCCCGGATAATTTGTAATAGTTCGCTCCTGCATCCAATACGGGGAGCACCAGGAACAGGCAAAGAAATACTTCTTTGAACATAATCACGGTATTACAATGTGTATGAAAAATTACGGTTAGCGGACCTCCTTCATAATAATGACATTACCTTGGCCACCGTACTGTTTTTGCATTTCCGTCATTTTCTCCTTAGTCAATCGGGCGAATTCTTCCTCAGTAACGTGCTTTCCCTTTGATGGCTTCTTAATACGAGTCTCCAGACCCTTTTCCAAGTCATCTACCCATAAGGCAGCAATATGTATACCAGCGCTCAAAAACAGCTCAAGAATCATGCCCGGCAACCCATTAATACCCTCCGGGCCGGCATTCACCGGAATAGCTGGAGTGTACCAGGCCACGATCGAATCACCGTTAGCGTTCGGGGCAACAGCCTCCATACAGGGCAGGTCCAGCAGCTTCTTTTGGCGACCGGTAATTTTCCATTTATAGTGTGCCATTGCACGGTCAATCAGGAAAGGCCGGCCCATCAATTCCCGTTGTTCTACTATTTCGTTTTTTTGCCAACAGGTAAATATTTTTTCTTCCGGTACCCGGTGTTCCAGACGGATGGACATGTTATCCTGTTGGTATTCGTTACTGCTCTCGCTATCGTCTGCTTCTGCATTTTCGTAGAGTGCAGTTCCCGTATTGAAGTAAAGAACCTTCCTTTGCTTTTGCCCGGAAGGCAATAATGCTGCAATATCTTCCGGTAGCTCTTTTTTAGCATTGCCCAATGGTATGCTTTTTTCGTACAGGATAAGTCCCTTAGTTTGCTGGGCATTTAAGGCCGCAACCAATAGAAGTAAAGGCCAGAAATAGATCGACTTTTTTATGTATTTTGCCATATTAGCAAAAATATATTTCGCCTATCCTTAATGGGGTTAACAACCGCACAAATAAGGTTAAATAAGGTTAAAGAAAATATAGAAAGCCAAAGGCATTTCCTTTCTTTGTAATTATAATATCTCCCATTTGACGGCACAATCACAAAAGCACAAATTAAAGACCATCAGCTGGCTAATGACGGCCAGCGAGATTCTACTATTTCTTTTCCTGAGTCAATGGATCATATCGCAGTATAAAGAGGAAAAAGAAAGATTGCGAAAGGATGCCCAGGCCATTCTCACCCGAGTAGAGAGCCGCCTTACAGATAGCATATTGGACCAGGCGGTGTCTGGTATTTTACAAAGCTACGACCTACCCAATCCGCATCTGGCGATAAAGGTAAGGACAGGAGTCGGTGATAGGTCAATCGCCATATCTGATTCCCCGGTCAAAGTTATTGTCGCACTGAATTCATCTTCCCCAGCAAATCCCAAGGTCCCAGTAAGCGAAAAACACGTATTGGACCAGCAATTAGTGCCCGTTCCCACTCCAGATACGCTCGTCATGCCTGAAGAAGAAAAAAAAATGTTACGCTTCGCTTTAAAACAGATTACCGGAAAGGTAGAGATCAACACTTACAACAGAGACATCCGACCGGACAGTTCCATTCTTAAAATGGAACTTACTCATGCCCTTAGGCAACAGCTACCGGGCTTAACCCTTAATTGGACAAGGGCGGATACTGCAAACAAAGGAATTATGTTGACATCGCATGGTGATGCCAGGAAAGGATTAGCACTGAAAGGGTATAATTCTTATTTGCTCAAAACCATATGGCCGCAGATAGTTTTCTCCGGTCTCCTGCTGCTACTTACCAGTTTAGCCTTCCTTATGGCTTACCAAAATATGAAACAACAGTCGCGGTTTGTGGCACAGAAAGATAGTTTTATAAGCAATATTGCCCACGAATTAAAAACACCTGTAGCAACTAGCCAGGTAGCTTTAGAAGCGTTGAGCAATTATAGTGCGTTGGAAGACCCTATGCGTTCCCGGAAATACCTTCAACTGGCCCGATGGGAAATGGGGCGTCTTAACACTATGATTGACCGGGTTATGAATACTTTGCAGACTGAAAAAGGAGCGCTTTCACTCGAGCGCCGGGTGATTAACCTGAAAGATATCCTGGTGGAAATTCTAGACAACCTGCAACCACAGTTGATTGAAAAAGGAATCACCCTGTATCAAAAGCTGGCAGAGCCGGAAATACCTGTCTATGCAGACCGGATACATTTACTCAATGCTATTTACAATATAATGGACAATGCTATAAAATACGGCGGTAATCAAATCAAGATCGAGCTCAAATGCACTGCTGGTGAAGCTATCCTTTTAATAGCCGATAATGGACCTGGTATACCTAAACCTTATCAAAAAAAAATTTTTGAAAAATTTTTCCGAGTCCCCGAGGGAAATAAGCATTCCATAAAGGGCCATGGACTAGGGCTTAGCTATGCTCTATACATTGTGCAGGCACATCATGGCAATCTGACTTTAGATACAAGCAACCAGAACACCTGCTTTTCGTTCACCTTACCCCAGAACTTACCTGTATGAATTGCAAAGTATTGTATATTGAAGACGAAGCACACCTGGCCACCATTGTGAAAGAAACCATGGAATTGAAGGGCTATATCGTTCTGCATATGCAGGACGGATCGAAAATTATGGACAATATCGCTACATTTCAGCCGGATATATGTGTATTGGATGTCATGCTTCCTTACATCGACGGCTTTAACCTGGGCAATGCCATTCGTAAAATCTATCCCGGCCTGCCCATCATTTTTGTCACCGCCAAAAGCCAAACCAGCGATGTACTCACTGGCTTCTCTTCGGGCGGAACAGACTACCTAAAGAAACCCTTTAGTATGGAAGAGTTAATGATACGCATCGACAACCAGGTTGCACTCAATCGAAAAAGCACAGACACATTCGACCGTGTATTAAGCGGGAATAGAGTGTTTCAATGGGGAAACTTTACATATAGCCTGGACAAGATGGAATTGAGGGGACCTGATAAATCAATAAAACTATCTAATCGCGAGGCCGAAATACTCAACATTTTTGCTGTACACCCTAATGCCATTATTGAACGTCGCGACCTCATGCAAATAGTATGGGGAGACGATTCTTATTTTATCAGTCGTAACCTTGATGTATATATCAGGCGCTTACGCGATTATTTTGCGGCAGGAGAGGGAGTAGAAATAATCACATTAAAAGGGAGGGGATATCATTTTAGTGTTGGTAACACATTTTCGGGCTAACAACTTTATTTCCTCAACTTACTCGTTGGCAATGATAACCTGCAGATAGGGCCATGTTCCACTTTGAATATAATAATACCGTGACTGGCGTCTGCTATAGGGTATTTCCTTCACATGAATTGCTCCCGTAAAAGGATAGAGAAAAGAAGTACTGTCTACCTGTGACAGCGTATTAGTGGGCTCCGTTGCAACTTCTTCTTGTTTAACCGGGTCGGTATGTCCACAAGCTATCAAAAGAACAAGGAGCCCCCATGTGATTATTCTCCCCCAAAAATCCAGCCTCGTTAATACCGGCATATTCCCCATATAAGTTTAGACATATAACACTCTATAAAACATACAACTCCCGGAAAACTACTCCTAATAAAAGGCCATTGCATCCGCTACCATGGATTAGCGAAGATGTACATTGCCTTTGTATACTTTCGTAAAAGCATTTTCCAACGTTACACTAACAATGTAAACATAAGCCCCATCAGAAAATATCCATACAAGCACTGCCATAACGGCCAGCGGAATCCCCAGCCAGGGAACGATCAATGTCCCCTGGCTGGCACTATAGGCATTACCTGCGACCAGCATTGTGCCATCGGGCTTAATAGCATAGTTCCGGTCAAATGCCGTGCTTCCATTCGTATAAAACAAAGATTACTGTTCCGGTCACAAACAGATGCACAAGCTTCTTGAGCAGGCATCGGTATACTCATGGGTACCGGTGGATTCTTATTAAAATCAATGCCGGCACGCTCACCAAATATCCATACATTTTCATATTGCCCGTACAAAATTGCAGGTACAAACACCATACATAACAGAACAATAATTGCCCATGGCTTCATAAAGCTATCACTTACCGGATTAAAACAATATCGCCGCGCCTTACTTGCCGCTCGCGCCGCGTTCCAGCTTCCAGCACCAGGTGATAAAAATAAGTTCCCGCGTCTACGGCTATTCCATTATATGTACCATCCCAACCGGTAGCCGGAACGATTCCGTTGTACACACGTTGGCCGTATCGATTGTATATACTGATCGCATAGCTAACTATATTACAGCCATTTTCTATTATTGGTTGAAAAAAGTCGTTAAGCCCATCACCATTGGGTGAAAAAGCATTGGGCATTTGCAATACACAAGAACACATTTCTTCTACAATACGAACGGTATCGCGCTCGATACAAATGGTATCTTTTACTTCCACCCAATAAGTACCAGCCTGGCCAACCCTTACCGAAGGTTCGGTACTGCCTGTACTCCACTGTACCTGCGTACCGACCGGAGGCACAACTGTAAACGTGACCTGTATCTGCTCCCCTTTGCAAAAAAAATGATCCGGGCCCAGGTCGCCCATTGATTCCCGCGCATTAATAACTACGGTATCCGTTAACATACAACCATCGGGATTGGTAAGCGCCACCCAATAGGTACCGGGCTGGGTAACAACAAAACTGTTAGCTGTACTACCATCCTGCCACCGGGTTTTATAACCCGCACCCGGCGGTATAGACAGGATATGAAAAGAGTTGTCGCCGCAAAGTGGCGCTGCATCCGGCCCCAGGTTGAAAGAAATATCCGATTGCCTGATGACAAAGGAATCGGATTCATAAGAACAAAAGTCCCGCCGAGCAATCAACCGGTAGTGGCCAGGGCCGCTTACTGCCCGGGAAACCGTAGTGGTGCCGTCTTCCCATATATACTGCTTTAAACCCGGTGTTCCGGAAAGTCGTATAGAGGGAAATGAGCCGTTTTGTGTACAGATAAGCGTATCGGTCTTTTTATAAATTGTATCAGGAGGCAAGGGATGCACAACCTCTCCACCCATTTGCAAAATAGCCGGTACCAGCGGAACATTAAGTGCTATGGCATCTACAATAAAATTGCAGGCCTGCCCTTCGTTGTTGGGATTGGCTATTATACTTATTTTCTGCTGACTACTGCCATAATCACAAGGCGGAAATCTTCCGCACATAGAATTAAGGTAGATAGTATCGTTATACAGCCGTAAATGGTTCCCCGAAAAAGTTCTGGCGGCATTCTGTGCTGCCACCACCTTCCGGCTCCTGGTTATGGTATCCTCATTCCAGCCGGACAAGTTCCATTGTATCAACCCACCTTCTCCGGTAAAGCTGGCCGCGTATAATTTTCTGCTATCCGGTGAGAATTGTGTGAACAGGAAATCGCCTTCCGCAATTTTCAGCGAACTACTAACCACGCCATTTGCCGTATTAAATTGACTGACCAAGACACCTCCCGCCGTTTTGGAGCTGAAGGAAGCCGTGGCAATTCGTGTCCGATCAGGAGATACACACATCCCCGGAGAAAAATAAGCAGGCGAATATCCGTTATTCGAAGCATAGCCTTGCACCTGGCTTCCCGTTACAGACACGACCGGTTGGGGATTTATGCCATTGCCGGTAATCTGGTACACCTTAAATTCTGGCAGAACAATTGCATGTGTAACCAACCACAGGTCACAATTATCACCCGGAACAATTAACAAGGATTTCGAAAAGTTGCCATTAGCCAGTACAACATTCTTCCTGCCGGCTGCAACATCGCCAAGCCCATTATTTAAATCCATATCAATAACGGAATAATACAAGGTACTGAACGTATCAGAAATATGGTATACGGAAAACAGGTAATATTTGTTTGCGCTATCAACCAAAGGCGCCACAGCGTAGCCCGGCCCCCAGGAACCATCCCCGGCAATATTGCCGCCATTTTGCATTACCTGATGGTTTGCATTATAACAATTCTGCCCGTCTGTGTAAAATTGCAAAGCCTTCGTTTTGGGATGAGAAACCGTAATGTGCGCCGGCAATGCACCCGTGTTATTTACTCCCCTTACACCGCCATCCACAAAGTCCAAACCCGCACCGGGGTGCGTAAAGAACCATCGGCTATTCGCATTTCGGTATTCAGACCGGTTTTTGAAATTGTCCTGGCCCAATGCAGCAAACGTTCCCCATGTTCCAAAGAAAACAAGGATCAGCAGCCGATACCAATACCGTTTAAAAAAATATTTTTCCCTCATAAAACAATGTTTTACGGAATCAATGACACGACGCATAACCAAGCAACAGAAGGATGGTGGGTGCGTAAATAAAAGACTTCAATTCTAAACGGTTAAGGGATCTGTCTTTACGAAAGATCCCCCAACTGTTTCGCATCCCGCTATTCCTTTACAATTTTTATTCTTGTCCCTTTTTCTCCTTCACTAATATCGACATAATAAATACCCGGGACAAATGCCCTCATGTCCACCACAAAAAATGAACCCTGCCGTTCTTTAGACTCTTCCAGAAGCTGTCCCACCATGTTATATAATCTGATACTTGCACGCTGCAACGTTCTGTCTGTTTCTATAGTTAGCATATCCCGTACCGGATTGGGATATATCTGCACAACATTATCCTTCCCAAAATCGTTGACTCTTGTCTCCACTTTCAGTTCCACACATTGGGAAGTATCTATACAATTATTCACCGTGACCACAACAGCGTAGTTACCCGAAACTTGTGGCTTAAATGTCTGCGCTGTTGCTTCGGCAATTTCAGCATATTGATTGTCGCAATCCAGCCATTGATAAGCCTCCGCTCCTCCCGCAACAAGCGTACCATTAGTTGTTGTAATAGAGGCCTCCGGATTACTATGTAGGGTTAATTGTAAGGAAACAATACTATCACAGCCGGTTGTATTCCGTAAAACTATATTATACGTTCCGCCGGTTGTATAAGTCAAAGTATCATTGAACGTATAACTATCACAGGCCGTTTGATTTAATATAGAACCGTTGCTCTTCCCGATTGTCAGCTCATAAGTGATACTACTGTCACAGTCCGTACTATTTTTGTAAGATTGTGTGTACGTACCTGTTGTGTTATAGGTCACCCCGTTAAATGTGACAGAGTCGCAATAATGTCCCTCTACGGCGGTATGAGCACTGGTATGCCCTATCGATAAATCCAGGGTAACAATACTGTCGCAGCTACCGGCAGTAACAAAAGTATCTGTATAGATACCACTTTGAGTATAAACAACACCATTAAAAGTGAAACTGTCACACTCTTTCCTGATCAGGGAATGGAACACTTCGCAGCCCTGACTCAGTTTCAATAAGTAACCATTTGCATAACCCTTTGATTGTAAGGTGTCTTTTCCTGTATCCAGGTTAAAGTCGGCGGTGGTAGAAAATGTTCCTGTTACAAATACATTATCTTCCGCATCGACAACTACCGTTCGGCCCATATCACTATCCGTCCCCCCCGCACTTCGTGCCCAGATATATGCGCCGTCGGAATCATATTTCGTCACAAACATATCTACACCTCCTACCGGTTTCAGGGTATCGGCTACCCCTCCGGGGTTGAAATTAATATTATCACCAAATTCACCCGTAACATACACATTGCCGGAACCATCTACTGCTATGCCATATCCATATTCACTATTAACGCTTCCCATATTTTTCGCCCATTGATAAGTGCCATCCGCAGCATATTTACCCACAAATACATCTATTCCACCGAAGATCATCAGACTTCCGCCAGTACCCCCGGGATTAAATTCTGCCGTTGCAGAACCGGTATAGCCAGTTACAAACACATTCTTTTTGCTGTCTACAGCCAGGGCGATCCCACGATCCAGCCCGGAACCACCCATACCTTTCGCCCATATGTAATTGCCATTAAGGTCATATTTTGCAAGAAAAACGTCCTGACTTCCTATCCGGGCGAGGTTACCTCCGCTACCTCCGCGATTAAATGCGGCTGTTACCGAGGAAAAATAGCCGGTGATATAAATACCATTTGTACCATCGGAGGCAACGGCATAGGCCAGGTCCGTACTACTTCCTCCCATAGCTTTTGACCACATATAATTGCCGTTTCCGTCGTATTTTGCCAGGAAAGCATCGGTACCTTCCGTAATCAGACTACCTCCTGTACCGCCCGGGTTGAAATCAACGGTTCCCCTGCACTGCCCCGTAATATACAAATTACCCGTTGCATCAACAGTTATTCCGTTGCTGACATCGTTGAGCTCCCCACCCAGGGTCTTGCCCCACAAATAGTTACCATCCGCATCATATTTAGCGAAGAAAATATCGCCTCCCGTACTATCGTAGAATAGCGCGGTGCCCGCACCAGGATTCAAATCTACGGTGTCTGAAAAACTACCGGTTACATATATATTATCGGCTGCGTCTAGCGCCAGATCAGTTATATCAGCCTGAAAGGAACTTTTTAAACTCTTAGCCCAAAGGCACTTTCCCTTAGCATCAAACTTTGCCAGATAAGAGCTGTTAGCTGCCGCATATAATGTAACAGCAGCACCATCCCCATTAAAATATATGGAGTCCTGGTATGCACCAACAGTATACATATTACCTTTTGCATCAAGCTCCAAGGCTCGTACGCTTATACCCATTTTCCCTCCCCATCCTTTCACCCATTCAAAATTAACATTCTGAGCGGTTGCCGCCCCTGTGGCTATTATAGCCATTGCCGTCCATAACAAGCCTAAGTGTTGTATTACATATTTCATCGTACTTCCTGTTTTTTCGTTCGAAAACATAATTCCATTATCACAAAAATAAAAAGGCTATTCATTAGCTGTTAGCGGCAAAATACCCGATTATACAAAATCGGGTAATACTACTCAATTTTATAAGAGCCATGCCAGGATGGCTTTTTTGCGTTATTTTTATAGTTGTTTAATCACGATTATGCCCCGAAACGGTTATCCGGTGGAATTGGATAATGTTAAGCTAGAAGTAAAAAGGCAAATCCCAAAAGCAAACAACCGCCTGTCAATTAACTAACGAGGAATTGCCAAGACGACAAATTACACCAACCCTGACAATAGTAACTATTACTATTAAAGACATAATATTAGCTCTGATAGCGTAACTCAATGCAGCATCTTTTCCTAAAAGTCACAGTGATCTTATTCACATTTGTTGTCACAAACAGTTTTGGGGCGTCAGATACCCTTGAAGTGCAAAAGTTATTCCAATCAGCGCAAATATTGCATGAGCAACAACAAACAGACACAGCACTTTTCTTGTTACAAAAGGCGCTTACAAAAAGTAAAGCCCTGAAATATCGTAGCGGAATGTCCAGTATTAATCGGATATTGGGTGATGTATATCTGAGTAAGAGCGACCATGACCGGGCCCAGCAATATTACCAGGCAGCCCTGCATTATGCCGTACCCAATGATTCTGCATTTAAGGCTTCTGTGCTCAGCGGACTGGCTATATCCTACCATTTGCAGGGCGATTATATTTGGGGCCTGGAGCATTTCCAAAAAGCTATTGTATTATCGAAGGAGGAACGACAGGCGAGAATGTATTGCAATATGGGCTCGATATGCAACGATATACAGGAGTCGGGAAAGGCAATCTATTATTTTGAAAAAGCGGCTGCGCTCGCCGATAAATACAATGACTATTTATTACAGGTAGATATCTGGAATAATAAAGCAGCGGCTTACGCTACAAAGAAAGACTGGGAGGAGGCCGATCATTGTTTTAGGGAAGCACTTACACTAGCCAATAAATATAATTTCGAAGATTGCAAACAGCTAACCTATAGTAACATGGGGGTTTTTGCAATGGATAATCAGCAACCTGACAAAGCTATAGAATACCTACTTATTGCTAAAAGTATCCCTGTTAGTATGCATCCGGTTTTTAGAAACCAGGTATTTGTCAACCTCGGATGGGCTTACTTGGAAAAGAGAAATTATGACAGCGCCCTATTTTATTTAAAAACAGCGATCAGTACCGCCGAATTAATTAAATCGCCTTTATGGCTATCACAGGCCCATGGATATATTGCACACGCATACAAAGGCTTGGGGTACTACCAGCAAGCCTTTGAGCATCTTTTCCTAAGCAAAACGATATCGGACAGCCTGAACAAAAAAGAAAAAATAACGGCGGCCAACAGAATTGAGACCCGGTTCCGCACCGCACAGAAAGACCGCGAAATTGCAGAAAACAGATTGCTCATCAACAAACAACAAGCGAGTTTATATACCAAAAATGTAGGTATTGCGCTAGCCGCATTTGCCCTGCTGACATTGGCAGTAGTAATGGCCCTGTTCAAACGCAACTACCGGCAGAAACAGGCCCTTAAAGATGAAAAACTGCAACGTGTTCTCAAACAGCAGGAGCTAAATCAAATAAAAGCAATGATGAACGGTGAAGAAAGGGAAAGGAGCCGAATTGCACGGGAGCTTCACGATGGTATCATGGTACATCTTTCCGCATCCAGGATGCATTTGAATGCTTTGGTGAACAATGGTGCGCAGGCGGCGGTGTATCCAGCCGTTTTGCATCCCATTATCGAAGAACTCCGTGTTGTATCCGAAGATCTAAGGAGAACAGCTCACAACCTCATGCCCGACCTTTTACTCGAAGAAGGGCTGGCAGAGGCGCTTTATTACTTCTGTAATTCTATAAAGAAAGGCGGCGGCCTGAATATCCAGTATAACCTGATGAGCGACATCCCGCGTTTTTTACCCGAGTTTGAACTTTCCGTATATCGCATCATCCAGGAACTCCTTCAGAATGTCATCAAGCATGCCCAAGCCAGCGAGGTTTACATACAACTGAATTTCGACAACAACCTATTAAACATTGTATTGGAAGACAACGGTATTGGTATGGACATGAACACTACAGAGCAGTCGCTCGGAATGGGTTTAAAGAGCATCAGATCCCGCTTGTCCTCCCTCCAAGGAAGAATGGAAATTGACAGTTCCCAAGAAGGTACCAGTATCAATATCGAATTTGATCTCGGTCAACAGGTTGGAGCAGTCTACGCTTTAAGTACTTAAATTTGCTGTTACCGCCACACAAACGCCCAAAAATATGGCCATAAGTATTTTTATCATTGATGACCATCCCCTGGCAGTTACAGGATTGACCAATATGCTGGCCCTGTACCCTCAGTTTATCATAGCTGGCACATTCCTGAATGGCAGATCTCTTTTGGAAAGACTAAAAGATGAACAACCGGATATATTGCTACTGGACTTACTACTTCCGGATTATAACGGGAAAGACCTTGCTGAAACTATTGCAGCGCTATATTCGGGTATCAGAATCATTGTCATAACAAGTCTGGATGCACCCGTACATGTCAAAGCCATGCTCAAAGCAGGTTGTCAGGGCTATCTTCTAAAAGACACAGACAGTGATTCCTTAGCCAAAGCAATCGAAATTGTGTACAGTGGCCAGGAATACATCGATTCGAACATTAAGGAGAAAATGATGGACAACCTCCTTAATTTTAAAAAGAAGCTACAGG
>JBEBWN010000014.1:0-24840 GCA_040392235.1 Taibaiella helva
TTTCAATACATGAATATTGGTTAACGCTTTCGCAGCATAGTGAATTTTCACATTACACTCTTTAAAAGCATCGACCAGCTTATGGTATTGCTTACGCATTGTGTCCGCATCATATACATAAACAGGTGCTCCATAGTCTGCCGATAGGGACAGTAGTTGCTGGTGGCTAATCGAGGTGTTCATTCCTTTTTCTTTTTATGTTTTTATGTTAAAATAATAGAATCAAAAAAGCCTACCCTCATCGGGTAAGCTTCGTATTATGTGAACCGGGTACACAATAAAACATCAGCTCACCCCTGTGGGCAAACCTTTATCTTCTTTATTTGCTTTATTGAAACCTGCATTTTTTTCGAAATGGCTGCGAAGATACGTAAGAAAATATTAAATATCCAAGCTAAATCAAAAATGATCTTAGAAACGACTTTCTCCTTTGCAGCAATGGTCGGTGTATTCCGGTTTTCCTCACCAGGCTATCCAAAGAACGGTGTTGCTTACGGGGCAAGGATCTCGGCACATAACGCCGTTAGTCGGTATAGATATAGCTTTTCACTTTGCCGGAGCGGGTTTTTTCCGGCTTTTTCTGGTTATGAGGCCTGTTTGCCAGGTTTTGTTCCCTGCGCGTACTATCGGTGACCGCAAGCTGTGGGAAATCCTTTTTGTAGATCAGGTCGTCTATCTGGTACTCTTCTTCCCGGATCATATGTCCACTCGCCGGATCGTAGTATCGCCATATACCATGACGTACCGATCCTCTTTCGGAAGGTACGGCTACAATCTTTTCTTCATAGGTATTGATGTCTACCACCAGGACGGAATCGTATTTATTGTCCGGATTGAGTCCCCGATATGTTCCTGTACACAGCAGTTTACCCTCTTTATAATACTGGGCCGTGCCATTGAGCACATTACGTATATAAGGTTCAACGGACAGGATCACGCCATCAGCATCCACTGTATACCATATGCCCTGTTTCATATCGTCTTTATAGTTGCCAAATTCCGAATAAGCGGGTTCGCCCATCCGTGCCTCGTGCCTGTAAAACCAGGTGCCCTGTTTTCTTTTTTCCTTATCCCTTTTATTGAGGCTGTCTTCTTTTACTTTTTCCTTTCGCTCCGCATTGCGGTTTTGCGCGAAAGCGACAGGGCTGGTCAACAGGGCCGCCGCTATCGATATGATCGTGCATGCATTCTTCCAACTCATTTTCACCATAATGCTCAACATATATACCCCTATCAGGAAAAGGTTCAGATTATAAAACGGTACTTTATACGGCAAATGAAGTACCGCAGCCACAGGAGCTACTGGCGTTCGGGTTATTAAATATAAAGCCCCTGGCTTCCAGGCCGTTGGCATAGTCAATCTGCATGCCCTGTAAGTACATGCCATGGGCTTTCTTCATTATAACGGTAATGCCCTGTACTTCGCTTACTACATCATCGTCTTCTTTTTTATCAAAACCCAGTACATAGCTCAGCCCGGAACAACCGCCGCCTTTAACGCCTACCCGTAGCAGCATGCCTTCTTCCAAACCGGATTGTTGTAATTGTTTCAATTCTTTCAAAGCGCCCTCCGTAAAAGATACCGGAGCCGCTATTACATTTGCATCCATATTAATCTAAATTGTTTTTATCAGAAAGAACATCATGGCGAAAGGAATAATAACCCATACCAAATAGTTTCTTTTATTTTTTCTTACCTACCGCTTTATCATCGCCCGCATTGCCTCCCTCCTCTTCTTTACCCTCTTTTTCCTGGCTGTCGATAATGAACTGTGGAAATACGACATTGGGCGCTCCCTGGTTCTGCTGCTTTTCTCTTTCCTCAAGGAAAGCGCCATAACTGCCAAACTGGGTCATTAACTGGTAACCCTCGTTGGTCAATGACAATTTCCCGGAATTACCGAAGCCAATTACGGGGTTAACAAGACCAGTACTCAGCATAATATCCCAAATTCTTCCAGCCTCTTTTTCCGAAACTTTAATACGGGCCGGGTTGAAGATATCATTCTGTAAAGACCTGGTTACCTTATCGCCGTCATTGTATAAGGACTTTAAAGCTACATCTATAATCGCTACATCTTTCTTCTTACGTTCATCTATGGGAATGGGTATGATCCGGTTTTTTAACCGTTCCACAACACGGTTCTTTTTATGTTTGCCCTGCAGGTTTTTTATGGCCATACTTTTATTAAAAGTTATTCAATTAGGAATCTGAAGGGGGTAAAACCCCAACACTACAATTACAATCTTGCCAGGATGGTTTGCCCGCCTTTAACAGCCTCGCCTATTTTAACTTCTATTTTAGTGCCCAGGGGGAAGAATACGTCTACCCGGGAACCAAACCGGATAAATCCGAATTCTGCGTTCTGTTCAATACTTTCACCTCCCTTCACATAATAACGGATTCTGCGGGCCATAGCTCCGGCAATCTGCCTCATAAGTAAAGTTACATTTTTATTACTTACCACAACCGTAGTACGCTCGTTCTCGGTTGAAGACTTGGGATGCCAGGCCACCAGGTATTTGCCGGGGTGGTATTTAACATAGTCTACACTACCGGTTATCGGACTGCGGTTAACATGCACATTAAGAGGCGACATAAAAATAGAGACCTGTAATCTTTTATCTTTAAAGTATTCATTTTCTTCTGTTTCCTCAATAACCACTACTTTTCCATCGGCGGGCGCCACTACCAGGTCCGCTCCGCTTGTGAACTTACGTATGGGGATGCGGAAAAACCAAAGTACCCAAAACCAAAGTAAAAAGAACACAATTTGTATCAACCAATACAATACCGGTATAAAATAAAGGAAATGATAATTGAGCCAGCTGATAATGATCCATAAAACGGTGGCAATAAGAATATGGCTATAACCTTCGCGGTGTATGTACATTGTTTTTGGTTTTTGGTAAAAATTAAAATTATTAATGATATTATATCAGGGTTGCAAAGATAAGCTGCAGAATTCTATTTCATAAACAATGCGGCATAACAGAATGCAAATGGTAAGGTTACCAGCAAAGAGTCGAACCGGTCGAGCGCCCCACCATGCCCGGGCATAATATTACCCGAATCCTTAATGCCAGCCATTCTTTTCAGTTTGGACTCCAACAGATCACCGGCTGTTCCCGCCAGAGCCGCACAAAGCGCCAGGGCCATCCAATCGACAATAGTGTATTGCGATAAAGGTGAAAAATACCCCCATACAAAAGCACCCGCCAGGGTTAATATAACACCCCCTGCTGTTCCCTCCCAGGTTTTCTTGGGAGAAATAGCAGAAAAAGGCGTTTTACCTATGAAAGAGCCCACCAGGTAGGCCATAGTATCGTTCATCCAGATCATCAGTATCAGGGCCAGGGGTATGGCAAAGTGAAAGCTGCCACTGCCCCCCCGGAGGGTTACCAGGAAGCTCATAGGCAAGGCAATATATAATAGCCCGGCCAGTGCACTAAAACCGGCAATGATTGCTGTTTTCCGGCTTAAAATACTTCCCAGAAGAATTACAACCGGCAAAGGCATACATAAAATAAGGAACAAGGGCTCCTGTCCTAAAAAAGGTACGCATAAAACCACGAGTATCCCAGCCAGCTGGGTAAGGGCGGATAGCCAGGCCGGGAAGGGCGTATCAGGATAAATAAGGGACATCATCTTCATAAATTCCCTGAGACAAAGAAATTGTATCAATAATGCCAAACCAATAATCGCAAATGGATCGGGATACAGCAGACCGAACATCATAATAACTGCAAACACGATTGCCGATCCTAAACGGGTAAAAAAAACAGGCCAATTCATATGTAGAATGTTCGGGTTAAAAAGATTTTTTAAAAAAGTAAGTCACCTATAGGGCTTTGTCCATATGGGTATCGGCAGGCTCTTCCTTATAAACAACACTCCACCCGGACGGCAGGGGCCTGTTCGTTTTCTGTAATTGCTGCAAACAGACCAGTAATATCAATGCGGCTATGCTGAATACAAGCACCGAAATCCAGGAAGCGCTGTCCAGTTCTCCGGAACCGGAAGATACGTAGGCCAGCACCACCTGTAAGCCATTGTGCAGGAAATGCAGCAAAATAGCCAACCAAAGGTTGCCCGTACGATAGTATACCCAACCCAAAACAAATCCGGCTATAGTAATAGGGATAAATTCAGAAATACTGGCGTGGGCAAAGGCAAAAATAAGCGCAGAAACCCCCACGGAGAGCCACCATTTCTTTAGCCAGGTATGCGCAAAGCGTTGCACCACCCCACGAAAAAAAACTTCTTCGCAAATGGCGGGCACCAAACCGATCAGGACCACATTCAACAGCATTGTAGCAATGGAACCTGATCCGATATATTGCTCCAGCATCTTCATCCTCTGTTCATCCAGGTCTGCAGAAAAGTTGCCCAGGTTCAGATCTTTGATCCAGCCCCCCAATATTCCGGCAACTGGTATCAGAACGAGGGCCATACCGGTTACAAGCGCCACTAACCTGCCCTGCTGCGGCTTTTCCAGGCCCAGGTACTGTAAGGGTTTCGGATCGGCCAGATACACGAACACAGCGGCAGGAAGGAGAAATGTGAAAACGCTGTTCAACATATTCAGCGTCAACACCAGGTTAGGGTGGTTAAACAGTTCGTTGGCATAGTTTTCCATAGAAATGCCCGCCCTGGTCAACAAGAAAGGCATCAGCAGCAAAAAGAGTAATTTTAAAGCGGACCAGAACGACAACAAAATCATCAGCTGCACAGCAGCAGGCTGGGTACGTATATAACTCTTAAACATAAATAAAATTAATAAAACGACATCTTTTAACAAGAGTTTGCAAAAGTACGGCTTTCATGCCGGCATATAATAACAAAAAGACGGTGTGGAAGCTAAACGGCGCGAACCCACCGGATATAAAAGCAGCAGGTAAGCCTAAATTATTGCTAAAGAACACACAGCAGCAGGACAAACACTTAATTTTAACCAATTGCATTTAAAACATTTTCATACAATTGTACCATTCTTTTATGAATCGTAAAAGCGTTGCATCTATCCTGTTCTTGTCGTTTTTTCTATTGATGGTTTATCCGCCACAATCTTCCGCCCAGTTGTTCCGGAGGAAGAAAAAGAAAACGGAAGCCCCAAAAGCATTGTTGCCCTGGCAGGTAGATACGCTTATGACACCTATACCCATAAACCGCCAGTTGTTTACGGAGCATATTGAAAAACAGGTCAGGAAAGCGGATATTAAGGACGGTGCAGTAGATCAGGTGGTGGAAGTGGAAGATACTACGGTAAGCCGGATTATAACGCAAGCCTTATTAAAAGATGCTCCGAAAGTGATGATTCATATTGAAAACCTGCCATCGGCAACGCATCAAACGAAAATACAGTATCACCGGGCGCTGGCTAACCTGCTGAGCAGGCTGAATGCAAAAAGCCTGACGCCGGAAAACGCAGTGTATGCCAAAAAAGCCGTTAGTAATTTCGAAGAATTGATCATAGCCCGGGAGCAAAACAGGGTTATTGATTATGTCAAAGAAAATGCCAATATTTATACGCTGGACAACAGCGAACTACTGAACGACTTCCCCGATGCCAAGGCTTATGTGTTTGAAGTTGTAGGCAGAGCGCGCCCGGAGGTCATGATCAAGCGACTGCCTGAATTTGCCAAAGAGTCTTTCGCCGACCCTATTATTGCGGCCGCCGCACAAATTGTACCGGGCACGATATTAACTTACGCTACCTCTACCAGTATGCTCAGCAGCGCTGTACGGCGCAATAAAGATCCATTGGTACAAACCATTGTGCGGATTGGTACGGAGTCCAGAACACCTTTAAAGGCACTACCCTTCCTCGGGGTAATTCATAGCAAGAAAAAAACGATACGGGAAATCGACGCCATTACCAGTAACCCGAAATCTTATTATAAGGCGCTGGTCGACCTGAAACTGGATAACGAGGCCACGGCCGGCAAATCAATTGACCAGGAACTGAACCTGCGCAGCCTGGAATTTGTACGCGAGGTAAACCGGCTGCATGACTTTGGCGCCGCCGTACGTTTTAAATCATTACTGGATTTCCGGGCCGAAGATCTTTATTTCATGATGCTGGGCAGCCAGGATGAAATCTATACCAGCAGCTTTACCTGGATGTTTGATCGCATGCTGGAAAAGATGAAACCCGAAAGCGGAGACCAGCTGCTGGCAAAGGTCCACAAAAGCCACTTCAGGACTTTTATTCGCATGGCAGCCGGCTATAATAAATTATCGGCCTTCCTGGGAACGATGGAAGAAGATAAAAAGATTGAACTCATGAAAGAGTTTGTAGCCCACCTGGAACAGGGAGATGAAGATGAACTGGAAGACGCCGTAGATGTAGCAGATGCCTTTGGTAGCATCAGGGACCCTAAGTTGCTCGACTTTTTAAGAGATGAGATTAAGGAGAATTATGAGCGCACTTATAATGCCAATAATGCAGAGAGCGAAAAAGGTATAATTGTATACGGGCTGCTCAGTACAATCGTTAACAGCGCCGATAATTCGACAGCTCTGAGCGGACAATTGAGCATTATTCCGCCTATTACCTACGTACCGGTCAGCAGCCTGAAAAGCGCAGCAGGTCCGGTAATTATACAAACTTTCTTCTACGGAGATGAGGACGGGAAGGCCTCGTTTGCGAGCTTTAAATCGAACTTCCCCGCCGGAAAATGGAAAAGCACGCAGAACAAACATTGGATAACATATACTGCAACAGGCGCCAATCCCGTAATCGTATATGCCAACCTGCCATTAGACGAACCGAAAGATGAAGAATCACAAAGAGCCCTGGCAAACTATTTCTCGGAAAAAAATATTGTCCCGACCATCGTTGTTCACCGGGGACACAGTTATCATTTAGAGGGCTCGCTGGCCAACCTGACGCCAGATGTAAAAATAGTCATGCTGGGCTCTTGCGGAGGCTATCATAACCTGGCCAATGTATTGGACAAAGCGCCTGACGCAAACATTATATCTTCCAAACAGATTGGCTCAAGAAGCGTAAATGAACCAATAATACGGGAAATGTTAGCCCAGTTGCAACAAGGACAGGATATTGACTGGCTGAAAACATGGAGCCGGCTGGAAAAGTACTTTAGCAGCAGGGGCAGCGTGGAAAAGGATCTGTTTAGCGATTATGTGCCCCCTAACCGCAACCTGGGCGCCATTTTCATAAAAGCATACCGGAAAATGGCCTTGCAGGACGACAACGAATAAAAATATTATGTATTGCACGCGCCATGTCGTTAAGGTAGCGATAACGTTTTATACATCAGGTATTTTTGCTTATCTCTGTTTTTTTTATTTCTAACAATGTGCCGCCACAACCACTATCACAATAATTTAGCAACAACAATGTCCATATCCGCCTTGCTCCATCTTCAGCGCTGGCACCCACGCCCTCGCGTGTGTCTCCCCAAAACATCACTATCTTGTAGTAACCAGGAACCGTAACCACTCCGCAATAATCGGGCAACAATATCAAGTTCTGTCCTTTGACAATCTACGCCAGCAAGTTAACGGCATGGGACACAAGCAAGAACGCTTACACCCGGAGAGGACAATGCCAACCTTGCCGCCATTTCATTCCTTGTTTTTGCCCCCTTTATGTAAGACAAGGAGCATGGATCAATATAAATAGGGGCTGCTGTTAAACTCAATTGGGCGTATCCCCCAGTGTAGTTAAAGTATCCGCTAAGCGAGGTTAGATGATCAGAAAAGATACAAATGCTCCTCTAACTAAGCCCGAAGGGCTTACCTGTTAATAACCGCGGATGAAATCCGTGGCAAAGAGATCGTTGGACACAAGCCCTACGGGCTTGAACAGCTCACAAAAGAAAAAAGTGTACTATCCTTGTAGATGTATTCCCTGAAGATGTGTAGGGCGCTTGTAGGGGAATAGGCAGTGTTCCTATGTTTTGGATTCCGGTGTTTTCAAGGGAGGTCAATGCCCTAATGGTCAATCTGGCGGTATCGGATGTGTTAATTTTGGATTGGCCCCAATATAAGGATAGATATCTCCCCTTCGGTCGATATCAAGGCAAAAAAATGCTTCCGCGCCGCAGAGGCCATGCCAAGCCCGTTTTTTTTCTGGCTATACTGCTGCCGGCATAGCCGTATGCAGTTTAGGCTTCGAGGGGGGGAGACTCCTTTCCCTTTCTGGAAAAGCCAGGAAGGGCTTTATATAGATAGTCGCAGGTTTCACCTGCGGCTATCTAATGTATTTTATGCTACCGCAAGCTTTACAATCCATTTTACTGGCTTTGCGATGTTTTCGCCCTGCATTAAATTGGAAATTTATACCGATACTATGTTGAAATTCAATTGGATATCAGTTATTCAGCAAGCCCTAAGTAAGTATGGGTATAATAAAAAGATAGATAAACGCTAATTTTACGCCCCTTAATACTACTGCAATTTAGACACTCAACCCCAAATATTCATGTCGATTTTCGAGCAACTCAAAAGAAACAGGTCAGAAATAACCCAAGCGGAAAGACATTATTTAAGCCATAGTGAACAAATTTTCTTCTGTCTTAAATTCGATAATCGTGGCGCATATCTGGAAGTAGTCGACAAAAAAGGTGAGATAGTCGACTTTGACTACCGTCAATACTCCGGTTTGCTGCGTAGTATTGCTAAGAACATCCAGATTGTCCGGGACAGAAACCATTTTTCTATAGACTGGGAGAACCCGGAAAAGAGGCTGTACCTGCATGAGCACCCTTACCTGATACCTCAATTAGCAGAAAGTGGCTATTTTATTGACGAAGCACGGCATACTATTCAATTCAGCCCCGAGATGGCAGGGCTACATCTGTTTTTAAAGAAGGAAAGTGAAAATACCCTTTCTGCCTACCTGCAACTACATACCCGGCAGCAAAATTTTCGGCAATTCCGGTTTATCAACGAAGAATATGCCTACGTTCCGGAAACGAAAAGCATCTTAGAAACCGGAACCGTGGGTTCATTCTTCCCCGAGCTTAATATTTTCAATGTAGAGCAGCTGCCACTTGCAGATTTGCAGAAATACCTGTCTTTATTCTTTTCGTATGTAGATAATGCCACCCTACATTACGAAAACTATACCGTAAAGCATACGCAGAACCCTATTAAAGCGAGTCCCACCCTTATTTTCGAAAAAGTGGATACCGATAACTCTCTTTATTTGCGTATCGGCCAGATTATGCCCAACGCAGATGTCGATTTCCTGGACGACTATGACCTGTACCGTTTCGTATCCATCACCGAAATGGAAGAAACCATTAATGTGCATCCTATAGAACAATTGCACCTGGAAAAACACATTCTGGAAATAGAAAAAGTATTATACAAGCATGTAGAAAAAGGGAAAAAAAAGAAGTCTGCTTCCGGAATTATTCGTGAAGACACGCTTTTAATTATACCGGAGCATGTTGCCTCCGAATTTATATATAAGGATATACCTTCGCTTATTGGCGACTATACCCTGATTGGTAGTGAAAAGCTAAAAGCATATAAAATAAATGTCCAGCCACCGCGCCTTGACGTGCAGCTAGGACACGGTATTGACTTTTTGGAAGGCAGCGCTACATTAGATTTTGGCGGACAAACCGTTACACTACTGGATGCCATTCAACAATTCAACAAAAACCGCTATATCTTACTCTCCGATGGCAGCCATGCACTTGTTAATGAGCTGTACATGAAAAAGCTACAACGAATCTTTAAAAAGAAAAAAGATCAAAAGAACACCGTAGTCATTTCTTTTTTCGACCTCCCGATAATAGAAGAACTCATTGAAGAAAAAACGGCACAGCAACAATTTGGAAAAACCCGGCTGATATTTGAAGGCTTTAACGACCTTTCTAACAAGAAAACGGCATTACCCCGTATCCAAGCCAAGCTTCGACCTTACCAACAGCAAGGCTATAAATGGCTACAATATTTATCGCAACATCAGTTAGGCGGTTGCCTGGCCGATGATATGGGCTTAGGAAAAACACTGCAAACCATTACCCTGCTGACAGGCATATATGCGAAAGACAAAAAGGCCGGCGCCTCGCTGATTGTGATGCCCCGTTCGCTTTTATTTAACTGGGAAAAAGAATTAGACCGCTTTTCGCCCCAACTGACTCATTATACCTGGTACGGTAACAATCGTAACAAGGAAGATGCGTTGCAGCATCAACTCATCTTAACCACGTACGCCATGCTACGCAACGACATAGAGCAATGGAAAGAAGAAAAATTTCATTATGTGATACTGGACGAATCCCAGGCTGCCAAAAATATAAACAGCCAGGTGCATAAATCCGTCATGCTATTGCGGGCCACACACCGTCTGGCGCTAAGCGGTACTCCGGTAGAGAACAACTTGTCGGAGCTTTATGCCTTATTTCGCTTCCTGAATCCGGCTATGTTTGGCAGTGCCGAAAACTTCAACCAAAATTACCTGGCCCCCATCCAAAAGCATGATGACAAAGCCGCAACCGAAGAATTAAGAAAAAAAATCTACCCTTTTATTTTGCGCCGCCTCAAGAAAGACGTGCTTAAAGAGTTGCCCGACAAAATAGAACAGACGCTTTTCGTGGAAATGAGCGAAGCCCAGGCTAAGTATTACGAACAACGGAGATTATTTTATAAGGAAGCAATTGAACAACAGGTAGCCTCAAAAGGAATTCAACAGGCCCAGTTTTTTATTTTCCAGGCGCTAAACGAGCTGCGGCAAATCGCCTCCTTACCGGAAACACAAACCAACCATGCTATACAATCCACGAAGGTGGAACTACTCATGGAGCAACTGGATGACGCTTTTTCCAACCGGCATAAAGTTTTGATTTTTGTAAATTACCTGGCGGCGGTAGAAATCATAGGCGAAGAACTGGATAAACGGGGAATTGATTTTGTATCCATGACCGGCAGCTCGCGAAACCGGCAAGAGCTGGTAGAACGGTTTCAAAATGAACCCGATTGTAAAGCCTTTATACTTACTTTAAAAACAGGCGGGACCGGCCTTAATCTTACCGCTGCAGACATGGTATTTATTTTTGACCCCTGGTGGAACAAAGCTGCCGAAAACCAGGCTATTGACAGGGCCCACCGCATGGGGCAGGACAAAAAAGTACTGAGCTATAAGTTAATCACGGTGGGTACCATCGAAGAAAAAATATTACAACTCCAGGAGAAAAAAAGCTTGCTCTTCGAAAATATTATTTCCAGTGATAGCGCTTCTATAAAAGCCTTAAGTGAAGAAGACATCGAATTTATGCTGAGTAGAAAATAACGACATTAATTTATCATGACACAAAAAGAGTTCAAAGACTGGCTACATGCATACAGCTACAATGTTAATGATCTGTACGAGATCTGGTATGAGCCCATAAAAAATTTCATCTCTCAAAACATACACAGAAGCTTCGAGGGAGTAGCCCTGATAAATATATTGGCAATGGAATCTGGCTTAAAAAAGAAACCTCTAAAAGATGATATGTATACCATATGCGCCCGATTCTATACTAATCCGGTTCTGCTAAGGGCCTATTTTGAAGCCCTGCCGGAAGAAGATAAACAAATAATTGAGAAGGGAGTATGGTCGGAGGCCGTAGGCTATAAAGTATTAAACGATATTTACGGACGGGATGTTGTTTATGCCAAAGAAGCCCGGCATTTAGGTACTGCACGCACCTTCTATACGCTGGTTAAGGATAAAGTTTTGACCAGATGGTCTGCCTTTATCCGCGAAGACGACTCATGGTATCAAGATAACGTTATGGCGCTGCTGCAGAATAGCAACCTCCGTATTGAGTTTCCTATTCTGTTTCGTGAGGTATTCAGTCTGGTGCTGCCTAAGCCTGAGGGGTATTATATGCAACCCATATCGTTGCCCGATGATGTTGCTACTTTTAATACAGAGCAAACCATTTTTAATGAGATCCCCCTGATTCTTACTTATTACAGCCAGGATCACCTGCGTTATAGTATGAAAGGGTACCCCCATTTACCTTCTTGCAGGAAAATGGCCAAGGCATTGCAACTCGCCGATTTTCCAGAAACGGGCGTGCCCGGACTGCGATCCCTGATGATTGCCGGCTTATTTACCGAAAGTTTTCCTCAAAGTTTAATAACGAAACCGCCCCTGGCTATCTTGCGCCAGCTATTCCATACAAATTTTTATTTTCATCCGGCAGTACCCTACCTTCTGCCACACCTAAAAGGGCTTAGCGGGCTCAATCACCGGGATTTCAACCAAGATATTACCCCCGATTTGTTCGGCCTCTTCCGGGAAATGCCAGAGGAGACCTGGATCACCTTTGATAATATAAAAAAATACGCTATTTTCCATTTCATTGATATCCGGCCTATACCTCGCTATACCCTCTCTAAACTGTCGTTACATGAGGATATGCAAGAGCAGGTATCTAGTATCAATATGCGCAATTCGCATTACTACGTTGAACTTCCACACCTGCAGGGTACTATATATTTATTGGCGGCTTTTGGACTGATGGAAATAGCTGTTAAGCATAATGCGCAATGGGATTATTCCTATTATGATGGCTTGTACGCCTGTAGATTAACCAAACTCGGGGCGCATATTCTGGGGATGAATAATGAAGAGTATACCCCCATCCAAGCCGAGAAGGCCACCACCCTAACCTTCGATGAGCATAGTCTTTTCATTCGGATTGAAGGTAATGGCGCCCTGGCCGAAGTAATGCTGGATAGTTATGCTACGAAAGTAAGCGAAAACAGATATCAATTCAGCCCGGGAAAGTTTCTGAAAGACTGTAAAGATCAATCAAACCTGGAAAAGAAAATAACCTTATTCAAACAAACCGTCGGCCAGCCACTTCCACAATTCTGGAATGACTATCTCCAACAATTGATTGAAAACAGCAAAGCCATAAAACCCGATTTGGATAGCCTGGTGTTCCAATTACCGCAAGACAATAAAACGCTCCATCGTACAATAGCACAGGATCCTCAACTTCGTTCACTGATTATCAAAGCTGAGCAATATTACATTCTGATTAAAAAGCGCAATGTCGCATCGTTTTTTAACGTAATGAAAGAACTCGGCTATTTGGTTGATGAGCAACCACTATTGCCAGCTAAAAAGTAAAAAGTCAAAACCAAAAAGTTTAGAGAAGCTGTTGGCTAACATAGTAACGGTATAAATTCCCCAATTTAATGCAGGGTAAAAACATCGCAAAGCCAGTAAAATGGATTGTAAAGCTTGCAGCAGCATAAAATACATTAGATAGCCGTAGGCGAAACCTGCGGCTATCTATATTAAAGCCCTTCCAGGCTTTTCCTGAAACGGAAATGAATTTCCCCCTCTTGAAGTCTAAACTGCATACGGCTATGCCGGCTGTAGTATAGCCAGACAAAAAAGCGGGCTTAGCATAGCCTCTGCCGCGCGGAAGCTTTTTTTTGTCTTGGGCTTTTTGGTTACTTTTTGGGCCAAGCCAAAAAGTGACAGTTCCATTACCGCCCGATCGATTAACAAGGCACAAGTTTCGCATCGAAATCCGCCTGCATGCAAAGCGGAGTCTTGCCTTTGACCTCAACACAGCTATTTATTTTGAACAGGCGTTCCCATCATTACGCTATCGACTTTCTGAAAACCAGATCTTCACATGAAGCGATGACTGAACAGTACATACCGCGCAGCAGATCCGTAATGGATTGCTTCGTTACCTCGCAATAGACGGGAACGCGGGAAGAAAATGGGTTGTGGGCAACGCACGCTCTCTGCAATTTCAAATTGTCATGGAAATTTGTTGAAACGAAACAATTTGCTCCAACTAATCAAAAGGGAGATATCTAACACCCCAAAAAAGAAACCCGCCCTCTTGAAGACGATACCCCATACGGCCAGGCCGGCTGCAGCTAAGCCAGACAAAAAAACGGGCTTAGCCACGCCCATGCGGCGCGGAAGCATTTTTTTGTCTTGATGTTCTTGATGCATAAAAATAGAATAATCCTGAGAAAATGTTCTGAAAAGATCTTTTACGGTACACCCTATTTTTGACCCAGAAAATGAACAATGTTCTACCTGGATAGGATCTTTGCATCCCTTCATCCTTCAATAACAATCATTTTCATTTCAACTCCTGCGTATTTTAATATCTTAGCAGCATTGTAGCAATATCCTATGTAATATTGCCCGGGAGAGCATTAATCGGAATAAAAAAGGTAACACATGCAAACGAACAGATATATTCATCTATTACTTTGTGCAGCCGTAAGTGCACTACCCTATGGTCTTGTAGCACAAACGGGCAAAACACAGGAGGCGCTAAAGGGCTGGGAAGTAGATACGCTGATACAGCCTATTCCTCTGAACAGGGCGATGTTTACGGACAATATCATGAAACAGGTAAAGTATGCCGATGGTAAAGATGGTCTTGTAGATAATAGCCTGAATCTGGAAGATTCGTCCTCCGGCCGCACTATTGGTAAAGCCTTACTGCAACGGGTACCCCAGATCATGACGCATATTGAGAATATGTCCATAACGCATCAAAACAAGATACAATATCACAGGCAACTGGAAGCCATGATCCGTCGTATGAACCGGCGGCCCTTTGATGCGGATAATGCGCTCTATATTAAGAAGTCGGTAGATAATTTTGAAGAGCTGATCATTGCCCGGGAGGAAAACAATATTGCCGATTATGTACGTCAAAACGACAATATATATACACTCGACAATAGCGAGTTATTGAACGAGTATCCCGAATCGAAAGCCCTGGTATTTGAATCGGTAGGTAAGGCCTATCCCCTGATGATGGTCAAGCGCCTCCCTGAATTCGCCAGAGAATCTTATGCTGACCCGGTGATTGCGGCAGCGGCCCGGGCTGTACCCGGTACTATATTAACGTATGCCACATCAACAAGTATGTTGAGCACAGCTGTCCGCAGGAATAAGGATCCCCTGGTGCAGACCATTGTCAAAATTGGCGATCAGTCTAACAATCCCTTAAGAGCCCTTCCTTTTCTCGAAGAAATTAATTCCGGACGGAAAACCGTGGCTGAGGTCGACGCCGTTACCACCGATCCTAAGACCTATTATAAAGCCCTGGTAGCTTTAAAAACGCAGGGCCCATCGATATCAGAAGCGGCCATCGATGCTGAATTAAATCTGCGGGGCCTGCAATTTGTACGCGTTGTAAATGAGCTACATGACTCTCCGGCGCCTATACGGTTCAAATCTTTGCTGGATTTCAATGCAGAAGAACTGTATTTCATGCTGATTGGCAGTAAGGAAGAGATTTATACCAGCAGCTTTACCTGGATGTGCAACAGGATGCTGGAACAGATGAAGCCGTCGACAGGAGATGAGCTATTGCAACGGGTACGGAAAAGCCATTTCAGAACATTTATCCGTATGTGCGCAGGATACAATACTCTTTCCTCTTTCCTGGCTACTATAGAAGAAAATAAAAAAACGTTGCTGATGCAGGAATTTGTAGCGAACCTGGGTGCCGGCCGGACAGACGACCTGGAAGATGCCGTTGATGTTGCAGATGCTTTTGGCAGCCTGGCAGACCCCAAATTGATCGACTTTCTGAAAGCAGAGATTAAGGTGAATTATGAAAAAGCGGACAATGCCAAAGGCATTATTGTATATGGTTTGCTTAGCACGATCTTTAACAGCGCCGAGAATTCAGAAAACCTGAACGAAGATGTAAAGGACCTGATACCCCCTATTACTTATGTACCGATTACGAGCCTGCGTAATGAGCAGGGGGAAGTTGTGGAACATGTATTTTTTTACGGCGACAAGGACGGTATGGGTGCCTATGCCAATTACCTACGTAACTTTGGCAACGCAAAATGGACAGTAGAGCAAGGAGAATATTGGGCTAAAATTACCTCAACCGGCCCTAATAAAGTCATCATTTATGCTAATCGCCCCCTTCCGGAGGAAGAAGGCCTGGACGAAGTGGCCCAGAAAAAACTGGCGGCCTATATGGCAGAAAACAACATTCATCCCACGGTAATTATTCACCGCGGACATAGCTACTTCCTGCCCACCACACTGGAATACCTCAGCCCTGATATAAAGATAGTCATGCTGGGCTCCTGTGGCGGCTATCATAACCTGTCGCAGGTACTCAACACGGCCAAAGACGCACATATTATTTCCTCGAAGCAGGTGGGTGCCCTCAACGTAAACATGCCTATTATTAATGCCATAGATAATCAATTGCTGGCCGGTAAAGATGTAAACTGGATTGAAATGTGGGCAGGCTTAAACAAGTATTTTGCAGCACGGGGCGCAGGAGAAAAAGATCTGTTCAGCGATTATATACCACCCAATAAGAACCTGGGCGCCATATTTATTAAGGCCTACCGAAAGCAATCGTTGTTGGTCAACCTGCAATAGAAAGGAGCTGCCTGACTCCTCCGGGTATTACATTTTTTAAAACACTGCCTAATGAAGAAAACACCGAATATTGTTCTATCAGAAATCAAGACAAGAGCGCCTCAAAACGCAGACAAGGATGAATATAAGAAAAAGACCATAGCCCTGTTACAAGAACTGGATGAATTACAGAACCTTTTGTATGCAGAGTCGCGCCATGCCCTTTTAGTGGTTATCCAGGGTATGGACGCCTCGGGTAAAGATGGCTTAATTAAGGATGTTTTCGGTAGTATGAATCCCCAGGGCGTGCAGGTGAAATCGTTTAAGGTACCTACAGAAGAAGAAAACGCACACGATTTTCTGTGGCGGGTACATAGCCAGACGCCGGCCCGAGGCATGATTAAGGTGTTTAACCGGTCTCATTATGAAGATATCCTGGTAACCCGTGTACACGGCCTTTGTAATGACGAAAGAGCCTTAGAACGCGCGCAGGCGATCAATAATTTTGAACAACTATTGCAGGTACATGGCAACACAACCATTTTGAAACTCTACCTGCATGTTTCTCAAAAGGAACAAATGGAACGCCTAAAAGAGCGTATAGAGATTCCGCGGAAGATGTGGAAGTATAACGCCAATGATTTTAAAGAAGCGGAACGCTGGGACGCTTACCGGCAATATTACGAGTTCGCCATAAACTACTGCAATAAGGTACCCTGGCATGTAATTCCCGCAGACCAGAACTGGTATAAATCATTTTTAGTGGCCGAGCTCCTCCATAAAACATTGTCGTCTTTGAAAATGAAATACCCGGGATTGAAAAAGGCATAGAGCCTGAACTGGTCGAAAATAGAAAAAGTCAAAACCTAAACGCTTAAGTTTTGACTTTTTCTATTGTGAATCCCCCCTAAGTCATAGCGTATTGCTCTTAGAGTGTTCCTACTGCCAGCTTCACGCCCATATATTGTGGCAGAGCAGGAGATTGCAGTTCGGCCGCCTTCTCTTCTTTCACGGCAGAATCACTTATTGCCGTTGCCATTTGTTCCAGCTGTTTATGACGCATTTCCAGATACTCTGCTTTGATCAGTTCCTCATCGCTAAAGGATGGTTGGCGGTTAAGCCATACAGACGAAGCGAGATACTTTTTATCGGGGTAGTAAATGTATAAGCAGGTTTTGTTTTTAATAGCGTCGATGATAGGCGCTGCCAATTGCCTGGGCACCGCAGGGCAACCCCAGCTTCTTCCTAAACGCTTGTTACCTTGTATAAAAGTCTCGGAAACATAATCGGCGCCGTGCATAACGATTGCACGGTCATAGGCCGCATCATTATACCCCCTGTCTTGTCCCAGCAGTTTCAGAGAATAACCGTTGTCGCCGTTATAAGTGCCGGCAGTAACGTAAAATCCCATACTGCTCTGATGAGAGTTTTCCTTATTGGAAAAATGGGTAGTAAACTCCTCGCCCGATCCTTGTCCGTGCGCTACAAGGCTATGGAACAGCAACTTTTTCTGATCCAGATCAATAACCCATAAACGCTTTTCATTAGCCGATAAACTAAAATCGCAGATGCTGATAATGTTTCTTTCGGCATGGAGCTTCCCGGCATGTTGCAGGTTCATAAAACCTTTATAGGCCCGGGCAAATACCTCCCGGTTAACCGGTGTGGAACTGCCGAAATCTATACTATTGTACACATTATCCACTTTCGCAGTTACGGGTGAAGCCGTCTTAATGGTTCCCCCCAGATATCCTTCGCCCTTCGCTTTCTCAACCAGTAATGTAGCCACGCACATCACGACCATAATCACTGCTACTCTTATCTTTTGCATGAATATTCCCTCTTGATTTTACACCTTAGACTATCGAAGAATCTCAAATGTAGTTAAATAAAAAAGAAAAAACCGGCCTGCCGGGGCCTATTGCGGCAATGCATCCATATAAAAATACTATGTTTACCCGTAAGGTTTTCGTTACGAAGGCGGTAGAGCCGATTTAAAGGGAAAGCCGGAAATGTTAGCGATTCATAATTAATACCAGGTTAACAAATAAACATATTTACATTATATAATTCAACATTTACATGTATCGCTAACCATAGGCTTAGAAAGCTCTATATCAATTAATTCCTATTTCTATCTTAGCTTTGCGCTCCGTACGCAATTATCCGGGTAACTTATGCAGTCTTTTCAACAAATTTCGGCCTTATTTGAACAACACCTGAACGAAGCGCTTCCTTTCCCCAAAGAGCAGGAAAGCTTGTACGAGCCCTGCCGCTACCTGCTGTCGGCAGGCGGCAAACGGGTTCGCCCGTCTCTTTGCCTGATGGCAGCCGAATTATTCGGGGAAATTGACTCGAACAGCTACCTGGCTGCAATGGCCATTGAGCTTTTCCACAATTTCACCCTGATACACGACGATATTATGGACAAATCGTCGCTGAGAAGAGGAAAGCCGACAGTACATGTTAAATATGGCTTGACCAGCGGCATTCTTTCCGGCGATGTTATGGGCATTTTCGCTTATAACTGCCTGGGACAGATTAACTCTGACCGCCTGCCCCGTATTCTGCGGATTTTCAATAAAATGGCTATTGAGGTGTGTGAGGGACAGCAATGGGATATGGACTTCGAAACACGGAATGATGTCCGTATCGAAGAATACCTGAAGATGATAGAACTGAAAACCTCGGTACTGCTGGCTGCCAGCCTGCAAATAGGTGCCTTGCTGGCCGGGGCGTCGGAAGAAGACGCGCAACACCTTTCGGAATTCGGCAAATATATGGGAATCGCTTTTCAACTGCAGGACGACTATCTTGATACTTTTGGTAATGAACAGGAGATGGGAAAAAAAGCGGGTGGTGATATTGCTGCCAATAAGAAAACATTTTTAATGTTGAAAACCAAAGAAATGGTTTCAGAAGAAGAGGTATTTCTTATGGAGCGCCAGGATGCCGGGATGGATGCAGCAGAAAAGATTGAAAGAGTAAAACAACTTTACCTGAAGTTTAATATAGACGGGCACAGCAGGTCTATTATTAATCACTACTCAAACATATCATTTGAGTACCTGGACAAGATCAATGCACCGGCAGAAAAGAAGCAGGCTATGCATCAACTAGCATCCTGGCTGCTGCAAAGGCAATATTAATCAACGCTATGCACCAGGACGCGCTCTTACAAACAATGTCATTTTGACAAAAAAAAAGTTTGGCAAACTAATTGAATATTAATACTCCAGATGAGCCGGTTTAACCTATTTAATAAAAAAAAGAGTATGAATAACAAGGAGAATGAATTGCAGGATAACATTCATAACGAGAATGAAAACAATGAACACGATATAGAAGAGGCTGCCATGAATTTTAATGCTGATGATAGTTTGGCAGGCACAACTCATTTAAATGACGAAATGACTAACGACGCTGAGGAAGATGGGAAGGTGCAACAACTAGAACAGCAGTTAAAAGAAACGCAGGACAAATATCTGCGCCTGGTGGCAGAATTTGATAATTTCCGGAAACGTACAGCAAAAGAAAAGATTGAGCTGATAAAAAGCGCAGGAGAAGAAGTGATTAAATCACTTTTGGATGTATTGGATGATTCAGAACGTGCAATGCAACAAATGAAAAACTCTGACGATGTAGCCCTGATCAAGGAAGGCGTTAGCCTCGTATTTTCGAAATTGCACAACACCCTGCAATCAAAGGGTCTGAAAGCAATGGAAGCCCAAAACCAGGATTTTGATACGGAACTGCATGAGGCAATCACCGAAATACCCGCGCCAACAGAAGAATTGAAAGGCAAGGTAGTGGATGAAATTGTCAAAGGATATCTTCTTAATGATAAGATCATTCGTCACGCCAAAGTTGTTGTTGGGAAATAAATCAAATTATTAATACAAAAAATACAATCATCTATAGAGCAGAATGGAGCATTTTAAATTCTTTCCCTCATGGGTTGCAAAAGAGTTGGAACTGTCTCGATTCGAAAGATAGCAGAAAAAGAGCTTTGTATTTAAAGCCGAGAATGGAATATGAGCAAGAGAGACTATTATGAGGTCCTTGGGGTGCAAAAAGGAGCCTCTGCCGACGAAATCAAGAAGGCCTACCGTAAGGTAGCCATGCAATACCACCCGGACCGTAACCAGGGGGATGCCGCGGCTGAAGAAAAGTTTAAAGAGGCCGCCGAAGCCTACGAAGTATTGAGCGATAGCAATAAAAAAGCACAGTATGACCGTTTCGGCCATGCCGGCATGAGTGGTGCAGCCGGCGGCGGTGGCGGCTTTGGCGGTGGTATGCGCATGGAAGACATATTCTCTAACTTTGGCGACATATTTGGCGGCGATGATCCGTTTTCCAGCTTTTTCGGCGGTGGACGCCAGGGCGGTGGCGGTCGCAGGGGCTCGAGAGGCTCTAATCTCAGGGTCAAGTTAAAAATGACCTATGCCGATATTGCACACGGCGCTACGAAAAAGATCAAAGTAAAAAAACATGTCCACTGCGGTACCTGTAACGGTTCCGGAGCCAAAGACAGTAATTCGGTGCAAACCTGTAAAACCTGTGGCGGCAGTGGGCAGGTACGCAGAGTATCCAATACTTTCCTGGGGCAAATGCAAACCGTTTCGGCCTGCCCCTCCTGCAACGGAGAAGGTGTAACCATTACGGCCAAATGTAATTCCTGTAAAGGTGAAGGACGCGTATTTGGTGAAGAAACTATTAGCATTGATGTGCCGGCTGGTGTACAGGAAGGTATGCAGCTGAGCATGAGCGGCAAAGGCAACGTAGGCGAAAGAGGCGGCGGCGCCGGCGACCTGCTGATCCTGATAGAAGAAGAAAAACATCCGGACCTGGTCCGCGACGGTAATGATGTACAATTTTCCCTGCCTTTGTCTTTCCATGACGTAGTATTCGGTACCCAGGTTGAAGTACCCACTATTGACGGGAAAGCCAAAATCAAGATTCCACCGGGAACCCAAAGCGGCAAAATATTCCGGCTGAAAGGCAAAGGATTCCCCGAAATAAATGGGTATCATAAAGGGGATCAAATGGTGCAGGTCAAGGTCTGGACCCCTCAACAGCTTTCCGAGGAGGAACGGAGAGCCATTGAGCAATTAAAGGATTCTCCTAATTTTGAGCCCGGAGACGAAGCCCGTAAGGAAAAGAGCTTTTTTGAGAAAATAAAAGAGCACTTTAGTTAGGGACGCTATTAATCGCGTCCCCACGTGGATTGGTATACCAGGGTAGAGACGCTTAATTGCGTCTCTACTAGAATAAACTGCTGGGATTAATCAACAGAAATTCTTCCCAGGATAATCCTCTGTTCCCGATGAGTAGTACCTTATCGGGATTAAATTTCTTTTTAAATGCGTCCATGCCCGATGTATTTTTGCTGGCTACGCTCACCTCCAGTCCTATCACCTTGCCTCTTTTCTCCAACACAAAGTCAATTTCATCGTTTCGCTCCCTCCAGTAAAAAATATTAAAATTTTGCTCCAACGATTGATTGATCAAATAGGCGCCGATGGCCGATTCTACTACCCTGCCCCATTCTGCTGGATGAACGACTATCTCGCTAAAGAGATGATCGCTTTGTGCATGGGCCAAGGCCGAATTATGTACCTGAAACTTGGGGCTTGAGGCTCTTTTTCTAACAACATCTGCTGCGTATTTTTCCAACCCGGTTAATAGTCCGGCAGTACCTAATAAGTTAAGATAATGAGCCAATGTAGTGGTATTGCCCGCATCTTGCAATTGCCCCTGTATTTTGGTCAACGACAATATCTGCCCCGAATAAAGACAACCTAATTCGAAGAGACGCTTCATAAGTGCGGGCTTATCCACGCGAGTTAGCATCAGAATATCTTTCGAGATGCTGGTTTCTACTAGGGAATTGGTAATGTAATTCTTCCATCTTTCCTCATCATGAATGAGGGATGTGGAGCCGGGATAACCACCAAACCAAGCATATTGCTGTGCGCTCCAGCCAAAAGCATCGCGCATCTCTTCGTAGGTCCAGTGACCTAGGTATATACTTTCAAATCTACCGCTAATGATTCGGTAAGTTCTTGTTGGATCAACAATCTGGAAGAGCCCAACAAAACCACCTTTAGGGCTCTGCCCTGCATGGCGTCTTCATCCCATAACTGCTTTACCATTTCGCTCCAGTTATCTATTTTCTGAATTTCGTCTATCGCTAATATGTACTCTGGTGCCTCCAGCTGCTGCATACGTATACGAGCATTTTGCCATATTTGCTCCAACCAAGCTCTTTCCGAAGAGGACACGCCGTCAGCAGATTCAAATGAAGAAGGCTGGCTTAGCGCTTTCAAAACCTGGGTAACTAAGGTAGTTTTTCCCACTTGACGTGGCCCCATTACAACCTGTATGAACTTTTTTGGCTCAGAAAGCCTACTCACAATTGAATGAAAATGAATTCTTTGAAACATAAAATACAAATTACTCAATGTACTATATAAAGTTTCCATCAAGCCCCGGTTTACCAACATGCGCTGGCGCACGAACCCTTTCCTGTGCCGTGTATTATTTATGGTACAATAGTTATTCATTTCTTATTTTTATTGCTACCTTTGCGCCTCATTTGTTCAGCCTGTATGCAACCTTCAGTAAAAATATTCTCCGGAACCAACTCTGAGTATTTGGCTTCCAGGATAGCCCAATCTTTCGGTAAAAGCCTGGGCGCTATTAATATCCAGAAATTCAGTGATGGCGAGTTCCAACCGGTTTTCCTGGAGTCCATACGCGGAGATTATGTTTTCCTGGTACAATCTACTTTCGCTCCGACAGACAATCTAATGGAGTTATTGATGATGATTGATGCCGCCAAAAGGGCCTCTGCCGGTTATATTACGGCTGTTATTCCCTACTTTGGTTTTGCCCGCCAGGACAGGAAAGATAAACCCCGGGTATCCATAGCATCGAAACTGGTAGCCAACCTGCTTACTACAGCAGGCGCTGACCGCGTAATGACGATGGACCTGCATGCACCACAAATTCAAGGTTTTTTTGATATACCGGTCGATCACCTGGACAGTTCAGCGATCTTTATTCCTTATATCGAAAGGCTGAACCTGGAAAACCTGACTTTTGCCTCTCCAGATGTGGGTAGTACCAACAGGGTACGCGAAGTAGCCAGCTACTTTAATGCTGAAATGGTAATTTGTGATAAGCACCGGAAAAGAGCCAATGAAATAGCATCGATGACGGTAATCGGTGACGTTACCGGCAGAAATGTGGTATTGATAGACGATATCTGCGATACTGCAGGAACGCTTTCAAAATCAGCAGCCATATTGAAAGAAAGAGGTGCACTAAGTGTACGGGCTTTCTGTACACACCCTGTATTAAGTGGTAAAGCTTATGAGAATATTGAAAATTCCGTTTTAGAAAGTATAGTGGTTTGCGATACGATACCCTTAAAACAGGAATCTTCTAAAATTGAAGTGCTGTCTACTGCAGACTTGTTTGCCATAGCCATCAGAAATACTTTCGAAAATAAATCGATTCATTCGTTATTTATTCATAGTCAAAGAAAAGGTTAAGCATACTGCGACACCTTATACTATATTAATACTGTTTAAGCAAAAAAATTCCCAGCCGGCTCAGCCGATACTATTCTAAAATTTAATGAACAATTCAGGGTCCCGATGTTTTGCAGGGAATGTCCATCAGGCTTTGAAAGGTACAAATCGAAACAAAATGAAAACAGTTGTAATTGAAGGACAACTTAGAAGCGACATGGGAAAAAAAGCAGCCCGTGAATTACGCTCAAACGGACAAGTATTAGGTGTTATCTATGGTGGTGAAAACGAGGTGCATTTTTCTGCTCCCCTTCTTGCTTTTCGTCCCTTAGTGTACACTCCTGAATTCCAGGTTGCTGAAATCAAAGTTGATGGTAAAAGCTATCGCACTATTTTGAAAGACAAGCAATTTGACGTTGTAACGGATTCATTAAACCACGTTGATCTTCTGGAATTAACCGACAAAATGGTTATTGCTAATCTGCCTTTAAACTTCGTTGGTCAGTCTGAAGGGGTGAAAGCAGGTGGTCGCCTGGTGATCAAAATGAAAACCATCAAAGTGCGCACGCTTCCTGAAAACCTGGTTGCAGCAGTGGAAGTGGATATCACCAACCTGCCCCTGAACGGAAACATCCGCGTGGAAGATATTAAATTGGAAAATGCGGAAATGTTAAATCCCCTCCGCCAACCTGTTGCTTCTGTAGTAATGACCCGTGCCCTGCGCCAGGCAGAAACAGAAGAAAGAAAAGGAAAATAAATCTTCTTATTGTCTTATCAGAGGCTGCTTCTACCCGGAGCAGCCTTTTTATTTACCCTTCCTGCCGGTACCGCTAAGCAGTACGCCAACTTTTCCTTTATTAGTTAGGGCTTACTGATCAATTTATATCCAATTGAATTTCAACATAATAACTGTAGAAACGCTCCAATTTAATGCA
>JBEBWN010000015.1:0-24702 GCA_040392235.1 Taibaiella helva
TGTGGCTATTCATATTAACGCTTTCAACTTCCCGGTATGGGGTATGTTGGAAAAGATAGCTGTCAATTTTTTGGCCGGTGTACCGGCAATTGTTAAGCCGGCAACACTCACGTCCTTCCTTACCGAGGCTGTCGTAAGCGATATAATAGAGTCGGGTATATTGCCGGAGGGCGCGTTACAGTTAATCTGTGGTTCGGCAAGAGGTATATTGGACCATGTAGAAAATGGTGATGTGGTTACCTTTACAGGTTCGGCATCGACTGGAAAAATGCTGAAAGCCCATCCCCGTTTAATAGACGAAGCTGTACCTTTTAATATGGAAGCAGACTCGCTCAACTGTTGCGTATTAGGAACTGATGTCAAACCCGGCTCCGCCGAATTTGATATTTTTATTAAAGAAGTCGCCCGTGAAATCACGACCAAGGCCGGCCAGAAATGTACGGCCATCAGGCGCATTATCGTTCCAGCGCCACTTATTGAGGATGTTCAGATAGCATTGGGCAAACGATTAAAAAGCACCGTAATCGGCGATCCCTCTGTAGAGGGAGTCCGTATGGGCGCGCTAGCGGGAATATCGCAGAAACGTGAAGTACTGGAGAAGATTGCGGAGCTGTCCCAAACACAGGAAATCGTTATTGGCGATGTAAATAATTATGAACTGCATGGTGCCGACAAGGAAAAAGGCGCTTTTTTACCCCCGGTTGTATTTTACAATAACGATCCTTTCCGGAAAACAGCCTGTCACGATATTGAGGCTTTTGGACCGGTAAGTACCCTGATGCCTTACAACGATCTGGACGAAGCTATTGCTCTATCCGGAATGGGTAAGGGCTCATTGGTGAGCTCTATCATAACGGCAGATGATGATATCGCCGAAACTTATGCACTGGAAGCGGCTTCGATGCACGGCCGTATCCTGGTATTGAACAGCGACTGCGCTAAAGAAAGTACGGGCCATGGGTCTCCTATGCCTTTACTGGTACATGGTGGGCCCGGCCGGGCGGGCGGCGGCGAGGAAATGGGGGGCAAACGTGGTGTGCTTCACTATTTGCAGCGTACCGCCATACAAGGATCACCAACAACGATATCGAAAATTACAGGTGTATACCAGCAGCATGGCCGTCAGAATGAAACGGATATTCACCCCTTTAAGAAGCATTTTGAAGACCTGGAAGTAGGTGATACATTGGTTACGGCAAAGCATACGGTGACGGAAGCTGACATTACTAATTTTGCCAATGTTAGCGGCGATAATTTTTATGCGCATATGGACGCCACCTCGCTGGACGGCACTATTTTCGAACAAAGGGTAGCGCACGGCTATTTTGTATTGTCTAAAGCTGCCGGACTTTTTGTTGATGCTAAAAAGGGACCGGTTCTGCTGAATTATGGTATAGATGAAGCGCGGTTAAAGAAAAGGTAAACCAGGAAAAACGCTCGGAAGATGATATAGCCAAAGGTATAGTGAAGTGGCTGGTCGATGTGTATGACGAAACAGGAGAAACGGTAGCCATCGCCACGATATTAACTATGGTAAAAAAGCGGAACCAGGAAGAATAGACCTGATTGGCATAAACAAAGGCATGTAGGCGAAGCTAAAGCCATTATCCTCAAGCATGCTTCTTCCTCAGGAAATTGCCCCGGTCTCGTAAGAAGGCCGGGGCAATTTCCTGAGGCTTACCAATAGCCTGGGTAGAAAATGAAGGCATTGAAGGAACTACTCTTCCTTCAGTTCCTTCCTTATTTCTTTTACGTAGTCTACGGAAACCTCTGCTATACCTGCAGCAGCTTCATCTGATAATTTTAACTGTGTGATCAGGTTAATGACAAAGATCCTACTCTTCATTTCCATGCCTTCCTCCTTCCCTTCTTCCCTTCCTTCTTCCCTTCCTTCCTCACGGGTAATCATCTTTATGGTTTCTATAATACCCATAGTATCCTCCTTTCCGGTCAATTTATTAATTTCCTGATCAAAATTACGGTTTATTTCCGGACTTTTTACAGGCAGGAAATTCTTTAAAAAGTATAGAAAACGAGCTATTTGCTCATGATTATACAGCTTGCTACCGATCATTGCCCGGGCTATAGATAAGCGCTCTGCTCCCAACTCCGCTTCCGGCACCTTGCCTTGTAACAGGGCTTTCTGTGCTGCCAATACAATGAGTGCGAAGGGGTTTTGCCAGTTCAATAACTCCTCTTCCGTATGATCTAATATATGATAAACGTTGTATTTGTAAATGATTTCCGTTCCTAAAAAGGATTGGTGGTAATGATCGGGGCGTTTTTGCCGCTCTCCCCCGGTAAACACGGCTAAAGCAGCAATATTAACCCGGTAGCGGTCGTAAAGGCGGTACCAGTATTGTAACATCCTGTGAGCAAAATCTTCTGTTCTGCTTCCCTGTATTTCCAGGTGCAACAAAATCCATTCTTCCCGGCCGTCCTTTAAAAAGGTCTTAACCAACATGTCAACTTCGCGTCTACCGCCTGGCTTATCAGATTCCGGGAAAAGCTCCCGCAATTCTTTGTCCAAGAATTCGAAGCCGCGACCCATATCAAATATTTGGTCCGCTTCATTGAAATAAAATCGAAGCAGGTCGGGAAAGCTTTCTTCAAATGCGCTTTTCAATAACATATCGTCTTTCCGGCGTAATACAGTCTTTATTTTCTTCATTTGGAGTAGGATTGGATAGTGTAAATTTAGTCATATTTAACTATGTCTTGACAATGCCTTTATATTGCCCGGAAATTCAGGGCATTTTAAGGGGCGAATGCGGTAGTCAAAAGGTACAACCCTAATGCGATTGAAGCACATGGACAATCAACTGTGGTATAATAAATCGAAAAAGGAGAAGGAACAGTGTCAAGTCAAGCATACTTTATCTATAGTTTAGCCCGTATCTGATTTTTAGTCAATCTGTTGCTGCTTATTGGTTTGGCCTGTTTGTCGTGGACTTAACACCGGGCTGTAGTATAGTTTTAACTCCTATTAAAGCAACAATATGTACAGAAACGCCGTTTTGTTCCGGTAGTATTTTATCCCGATTTTTGTCGGGTTAAGCAAAGGGGATTTACGAAGCAGACCGGTAAGCGGTTAAAATGGTTAACTTTGCATCTTATTGTTTAAAAAATAATGCTGACAGTACTTTGAAAGCTCTGGTTTATTATCTGACCCTCCCTTTTATCTATCTTGTTTCTTTACTGCCATTCCCCCTATTATATACCTTATCCAACTTCGTTTTTTTTCTATTATATCGCATTTTAGGCTATCGTAAGGAATTGGTTATGGAGAACTTACGCAACTCATTTCCTGCAAAAACAGAAGCCGAGCTGCAATTACTTTGCCGCAGGTTTTACCAATACCTGTGCGACTTATTTTTGGAAGTGTTTAAAACGCTGACAATCAGTAAGAAAAGCATGCTTCGTCATTGCTATTTTGATCCGGCCTCCCGGGATCTGCTGAACGGCTTTGCGCGGGATGGAAAAAGCATCATATTGGTAATGGGGCATTGGGGTAATTGGGAGTGGGCCGGCAATACATTCAGCTCGGAAATTGGGTCTCAACTATACGTTATCTACCATCCTTTGTCGAATAAGTATATGGATCAGCTCATGTATAAAATGAGGACCCGGTTTTCGACGAAGCTGATCGCTATGAAGGATACTTTTAAGGAAATGGTGGCACGCAGAGCAGAAATTACCACAACGGCATTTATAGCCGATCAGACGCCCAGCCCCCAAAACGCGCATTGGATGACCTTTCTGAACCAGGATACGCCGGTTTTTTTAGGGACAGAGCGTATTGCCAAAAAGTTAAATTACCCGATTGTGTACGCCGCAGTACGAAAGGTAAAGCGCGGATATTATGAAATTAATGCCGAATTACTGGTCGAAAACCCGGCGGCTACGGCTGATGGGGTGATAACGGAATTACATACCAGGCGTCTTGAGCAGGATATTCTGCAACAACCCGAGATCTGGCTTTGGTCGCACCGGAGGTGGAAACATAAAAGACCGGAAAATTAACGCGTTTATCAGGGTAAGAATAACCTTACTTGTCTATAGAATAGATATCTTTAAATACGATTTGGAGGAAATGGATACAGGAACAATGCAGGAAACGGAAAGAGTACATGCGCGTAAAGGAAAAGAACTGATCCTGGCGACGAAAGTTTATGCAAAAGAAGACCGGAAAAAAAGCTGGTGGTATATGTTGTCTACATTGAGCTTGCTATGCCTGCTTATGGCTGTGGCGCTTTGGGCGCCGTGGTTTGGCCTCCAATTGGCCGCTGGTTTTTTACAAGGACTATTGATCGTTCGCTTTTTCGTTATTTATCACGACTACCTTCATCATACCATATTGCAAAAATCGTGGTGGGCTAATGCTATCATGACGGCTTTTGGTATTTATATAATGGCGCCTAAAAGCATCTGGAAGCGCTCGCACGACTATCATCACAAACACAACTCCAAGCTCTTCAGTGCCAGTATCGGATCTTACCCGGTGGCAACGCGCAGGAAATTTGAACGCATGACAAAGGCCGAGCGCCGCCAGTACTTGATGGTAAGACATCCATTTACTATCATGCTCGGCTACCTTTCCATGTTCATGTATGGAATGTGTATCAATTCGCTTTTAAGCAGCCCGCGTCGTCATTTGGATTCTTTGTTGTCACTCATCCTGCATGCCGTATTTATTGCTGCAGTGGTAACCACTTTAGGATGGCAATCTTATATTACCGGTATTCTATTACCCTTCTTTATTTCGACAGGTATAGGCGCTTATCTATTCTATGCACAGCATAATTTTCCCGGCGTTGTATTTAAAGCTAATGAGGACTGGGCCTACGAAACCGCCGCATTACAATCTTCCAGTTATATGGAAACGAATAAATTCTGGTCTTGGGTAACGGCAAACATCGGCTACCACCATATCCACCATTTAAATTCGCGCATACCTTTCTATCGTCTGCCGGAGGCTATGGCAGGTATACCCGAGCTGCAACATGCAACCAAAACCAGTTTGTCGCTAAAGGATATAAAGGCTTGTCTTCAGCTGAAAATATGGGACCCGGAATTGGGTAAGATGACCGGGCTGGGGCAATTAAATTAAAACTTATACCCTGTTAATCGCTAAGCATGTTGTTGAAGAAAAGTATATATGCTATCTCGAATGCTGGAAATGCCATTCGTTCGTTAGGGTTTGTTGCTGCTATCGCGATGGGCTTTTTGCCGGTTGCGCTATCCGCCCAAACCTATTCCGACTCCCTTTCCAGCTACCGCCAGAAGTACCGGGAAGATATGTTTAAAATAATAGGAGACGATACGGCAAATCTCTCCTTCTACACAGCTCGGAAGAATTACCGGGTACCGGCGGATATTGTACTTCTGCAGGATCAGAAGCCTTTTCCTATGACCACCTCGTCGGGTAAAACCAAGGAAGCGGTAGCCTATGCCACACTCGACTTTGTGCTAAACGGACAAAAGTGCCGGCTTTTGGCGTATCAGCTTATCGGTTTACAGGCGAAAGAGCCGGAGCATTTATTCGTACCCTTTACTGACCGGACCTCGGGCAGAAAGAGCTATGGAGGTGGACGTTATATCGACCTCTCCCTTTCTGATGCCGATACCGGAAAAAAAATCTGGATAGATTTCAATAAAGCTTATAACCCATACTGTGCGTTCACCTCGGGCTACAATTGTCCCATCCCTCCGTCTGAAAACCGCTTGCCTGTAGCTATAAAAGCCGGGCAGAGCTATCGAGGGGGCAAGTTGAAGCCGGAGTAAATTTATTATCATTGCTCTAAAACTGTTCACTAAAAATCCTTTTTTGTATGTTGCCTATATTGCTGAATAAGTTCGACACGCCCTTCGAAGCCGTCCCCTTTGACCAGATAGATCAGGAGGCATTTCTGCCTGCGATCAAACTGTTGATTGATGAGGCTAAAGCTGAAATAGACCAGATTGTAAAGAACCCGGCACAACCTGAATTTGAGAATACTATTGTTGCGCTCGAGGGGGCGGGCCATCAGCTCAACCGGGTAACGGAGGCTTTTTTTAACCTGACTTCAGCCGAAACGAATGATTACCTGGAAAAAATACAGGTAGAGATATCACCATTACTTGCGGCTTATGGCAATGATATTACGTTGAATGCCGGCCTGTTTTCAAAAGTGGGGTTTGTTTATGAAAACACACATCAGGAAAGCTATGATAAAGAAAGCTGGCGACTTTTAGAGAAGACCTACAAAAGTTTTGTGCGCAATGGCGCCTTGCTGGGCGAAGCAGAAAAAGAACAACTGAGGGCTATTGATCAGGAACTGGCCACTTTAAAAGTTTCTTTTTCGCAAAACGTATTGCAGGAAACTAATGCTTACTTTTTGCATATCGAGGAGGAAACAAAACTATCCGGGTTGCCGGAGTCCATTCGTCTTCAGGCAAAAGAAGAAGCGGAAAGCCGCTCACTTAGTGGCTGGGTGTTTACACTACAGTATCCTAGCATAGTGCCCTTTTTGCAATATTCCGACCAGCGCGATCTGCGCAAAGCGCTCTATGAGGCGAATGGCACCAAAGCTTTTAAAAATAATGAATACAACAACGAAGAAATTATTAAAAAGATTGTTTCTTTAAGAGCCAAGAGAGCCGCGCTGCTGGGTTATACAACCCATGCTGCATTTGTACTGGAGGAGCGCATGGCGGCTCAACCCGATACCGTATTCGATTTTATAGAGGATTTATTGTTGAAAGCAAAACCCTTTGCCGTAAAAGATATTGAAGCTTTGCATCCCCTGGCTGCGAAAGATGCTATAGTAGAGGTAATGCCTTACGATCATGCTTACTACGCTGAAAAATTGCGGCAACAGAAATACGATTATTCCGAAGAGGAACTGAAGCCGTACTTTTCCCTGGACAAAGTGTTGGCGGCTGCTTTTCTTGCAGCGAAACGTTTATATGGATTAGATTTTCAGTTACGTACAGACATACCTGTTTACCACAAAGAAGTATCGGTATACCAGGTGCTCGAAAACGGCGAACATAAAGCACTATTGTATACAGATTGGTTTCCGCGAAAAGGCAAAAGGGCGGGGGCATGGATGACTTCTTTTAAAGGCCAGTATAAGAAAGATGGTGTTAATCACCGTCCGCATATATCCATAGTGTGCAATTTCGCGCGGCCGGTAGGAGCAGTGCCATCCTTACTAACCTTTACGGAAGTAACGACCTTATTTCATGAATTTGGACATGCTTTGCATGGCATGTTGGCGAATACGGCTTACGAAAGCCTGAGCGGAACAAACGTTTATTGGGACTTTGTGGAATTGCCGTCGCAATTCATGGAAAACTATTGTTACCAAAAAGAATTTCTGGCTGAATTCGCGGGGCATTATCTAACCGGCGCACCCTTGCCTGTAGAGCAGATCAATAAGATCATCGCTTCATCTAACTATATGGAAGGGTATCAAACTTTACGCCAGCTTAGTTTCGGACGCCTGGATATGGCCTACCATACCGGTCAGCTATCAGAAACAGAATCGATCGAACAGTTCGAAAAGAAAGTGACTAAGGATACGCAGTTATATCCCCAGGTACCAGGCGTCGCACAAAGCCCCTCTTTTTCGCACATTTTTCCTGGAGGCTATTCCGCCGGTTATTACAGCTACAAGTGGTCGGAAGTGTTGGATGCAGATGCTTTTGCCTATTTCAGAGAGACGGGGATATTCAATGCAGAAACGGCGGCAAAATTCAAAACCTTATTAAGCAAAGGTGGAACAGAAGATCCTATGCAACTATACATTGACTTTAGGGGAAGAAAGCCCACAGTAGATGCCTTATTAGCAAGGGCTGGCATGATAGATAAAGGAGTATAGCTAAACTTAAAGTTTAGCTATACTCCTTACAGTGCGCTAAAGATAGCGCTGAGTTGCAATATCAAAATAAAATTACTGTACCATAAGCTTTCCAACGCGCCGTTCCGCACCTTGTTCCCATTCAACAAAATAGATACCTGGCAGTAGGGCTGAAATATCAAATGCTACAGTTTGATTGCCCTGCCCGGGTTTGCCATAAGCTTTTTGGAATAAGTGCCTGCCTGTAATGTCTCTTACTATAATGTTAATCTGTTCTGGCCGCTCCCCATGCCAGGACAGCATAACCTGGTCGCTGGCCGGATTCGGGTATAATGTTAAGGGTATCATAGGATAATCAGAGCCGGCGATTTTAGTACTCCTTCCTTTAAAGAGGATATTTACGCAAGCGGTATCATTTTCAGCGATAGTATCATTAATACTGTTCTCAAAACTTTTATCGAAAAATATGCAGGTGTTAAAAAAGTAATTGGTATCCTGGAAGTTCACTTCCCAACCGGCGGAGTAAACGACAGAATCTCCTACCGCAATACTTTGTATGCGACGATGAGGAATATTCATTCCTCCTCCAATCAATGTATAGATACCATCGCTGCTGTCTACTACATCCGGTCCTAAATTCTTAATGGAAATCATAAGTCTGGCCGTATCTCCGTACTCAAACTCTGCTCCTTCCTCAGGGGAAACGATGCTTATTGATAAATCGCATTTTTTTTGCGCTATGGAAGTGGAGGGCCTGGTAAGTAAAAAAAAGCTGCACAATAAAATGCCTGCGCATAATGTGTTTTTCATGATACTGTATTTTAATTGGTTTTAAAAGATGACTATGTTATTATTCAGATATCGATGGAAGTGGCATCAAAACATCTTTTTCCGGTAAAGGTTGCTTGATCGTGTGGTATAAAGAATATAATCCGGATTCACGGGGTCAAAATTGATATCTATTATATTTCTGTCAAGCGGTACCTGTGTATATTGATTTTCTCCGGTATGCCGGTTATGCCGCAAAATCTGCCTTTGTCTTGTTTTGCCATTATACAAAGCTACCCAGACATAAGTGTTTGTTATTTTAAAAGTGGTAATAGCAAGCCCTTCCATGCATAATTTGGAAGCACTCTGCTCGTCATATCCTGCCGGAAGAAAATTCAATGCCACGGGTGGCAGATGAGGGTTGGCTATCGGGTAAAGGGTGTCTATTAAAGGAAAGGCAAAGTAGTCTTTATCAAATTCAAGGCTTTGGCAGTCGAGCGTATAATCATACATTTTAGGATTTTTCATCGGGTTCACTTCTGTTGGTTCATACACATTTTTTTTGTTAGGCTCAAAACGCCCTAATACATAACGGTCAGGGGATCCTCCCATGTTTGTATAAATAAAATTATATAAGCCGTCTTTGTAAAAGTAAAAATTTTGATTCGTGTTACAATATCCTTTCGAATCATCAAACGGATTCGCGTAACAATAAGGATAGCGATAGATACTATTGACCTTGTCCTTCACAATCTTCAACATGCTCACATTATCGCGACGCAGCGTGGAGTCCTCTTCTACGGTAAAATAATTGTTTGTAAATCGTGCGTAAACTATGCCTTTGTCAAAAGAAAGAGCTCCTATTTCATACGCTGTCATATGCGCGCGCCGCAGGATATCATGATACATTTTGCGTTGTGTAACCGGCAGGCCGGAAAAAGGAAAAGTTACATCCAGCAAGCTGTCTGTGATTTCAAAATGCATTATTTTTTTCCCGCTAAGCAGGTCATATCCGTTAATCTCATCGAGCACGGAATTAATAAAATAGACTTTACCTTCATTTACATAAAGCCTATTGGCTCCCAGCGCCACCTTGGGGTGATCCAAGAACAAGGAATCGAAAGCTAGCCCTGCTTTTTGAATATAACTGATCAGATATTTAGGCAACCCTTTCAGGCTAAACCGGTAAGCCAATGTATGATATTTGCTCGCAAACAAAACGCTGGAAGGTCCGTCGCCATTGATGGCATCCAATAAGCTGTCAGACCAGACAATATGCTTAGTGATGCCATGCAGGTTGTATTTTTTGATGATTTTACTGGAATCGGGCGCATATGTCTTTCCTAACACGAGAACGATATCCACATTGTTCTTTTGTTGATCCAAGCGCTCCAGGTCATGGTTGTAGCAGTTAATACAATCATTCAAATTCAGACCAATCAGGAGGTTAAAATCACGCTGGGCACGCGTGTAAAAATGGGAAAGTAGCAACAATAGTGAAAGCAGGGTAGGTTTCATAAAATATCAATTAAGTAAATATAATAAAAATAATGAAAATTTTTATACCCTCGTGCAAGCCGGAATTATGGATATGGAGAGCCGTTGTACCCGAAAAGGTTGATATTTTTCGCCACAAACTACCATCGCCAGCTTATTTAACATAGTTTTCGGTATTTTGTTTTTAAAAAAGGCGGAATGCATTTTTTTTGCACTCCGCCTGTTTTTCTTATTCTCTGATAAAGGGTGGCTTAATGGTGGTAATGATTGCCTGATATTGCACCATTAAGTATTTTGATGCCAATGCCGCTAGTGTTAAGTTAAAAGTGAAAAGGCAAAGCCAAAAAGTTGCGATCACTTGGTAATTAAATAATTAAAAAATTTCGAGGAGACAGATTATAGCTAACTTATCACTAACTGCATTACGTTTAATCCATTTTAACCAGTTTCTCCGTTTTTAATATGTTTTTGTTGTCGTCATAGATCTTGATGAGATAAGCGCCGGCGCTCAAACCGCTTAGTGGTATCATGCTTGTGTGACGATATGTTTTTATGGCTTTGCCTTCCAGGGTATAAATGGTTACCTGTGCAGCTGCCGGGCTGGATATATACAGTACGTCATGGGCCGGGTTGGGGTAAATGGTTAGGGCATCTTTATGGAGCATACCAATACCCGTTTCATCTGCATTGGTAACCTTGTATATGTCGGAAGTGTCTGTGCAGGTCAGGGATTCGCCTTCTGTAACCACAACGCGATAGTCACCATTTTCGGTCACGGTATAAGTCGCCTTATTAGCGCCGGGTATGGCCCGACCATTCAAAAGCCATTGGTAGGTTTTATAGGTCAACGTTGTACTCAATACAAACCCTTTCACGGTAATAATGGGGTCCAGTGTAGTGATATCCAGTTGCAATACAATTTTGCTGGACGAATCGCAGCCCTCGGGATTAGGTAATATATAGGTGCCGCTTTCCGTGTACGTCTCACCATTGAAGCTATAACTTTGGCAAACCGAATTGGTAATGGTATCCGACAGGTTACACCATTTCATCTTGTGAATATACCCGTCTAAGGTGCCTTTCCTTGCAACCACAAAAGAGTCTTCACCCGGATTAAAGTCAGCGCTTAGTGTGTTAAACCATGATGCAGAATAAACATTGCCCTGGAGATCTACGGCAACACTACCGTTGGCTGTTCCTCCGGTTTGTATGCCCCAGTTAAATTTGCCTGAAGTGTCCAGCTTAATAACGAAAGCGCCGCCTTTAAGGTAGTCGAAATTTACAGTGTCCGCTCCTTCGCCAACCTTTGCCTGCATACGAACAACGCCAGATATGTAAACACCTGCGCCCTTGCCTTCTGCAAGGTGCAATGCATTCCCGCCATTGCTACCCGGTCCGTTCATTAAGTTTTTTGCCCACACTAAATTGCCGTCCGGGCTTAATTTAACAACATAAGGTGCGAAATTCTGGCAAAAGGTGTAAAATACGCCGGGTCCTGGATCGAAGTCCATGCTATCTTTACACCAGCCTGTTGTATAAGAGTTGCCTTCTCCATCAACTACCAGGTCATAGGCATTGTCTTGCCCCCTGCTGCCCATTGCACTGGCCCATTTGAAATTTCCATTGGAGTCGAATTTGCAAACTGCTATATCGAAATTACCAGCAGCAGAAAGATAAAAAGTATCTGCGGGACCGGTTCCCGGGTTAAAGTCCTGCCTTGTTCCGGAGAAATGCCCCGAAGTATATACATTTTTGTATTTATCTATGCCCACTCCATAACCTTCCGAGCCTTTCCAGTTTTTTACCCATTGGTATGCGCCGTCTTTATCCAGCTTCAACAGAAACCAGGTGCCATTAGTACTGGTTATCATGGAAGTACCTGTCGAGCCATTGGGATCGAAATCTACAGTGCCGGCTATTCTTCCTGTAGCATACACCGTGCCGTCAGCGTCTACCTTCATACCATACAGGTTTTTAGAACCGACATTCGATATCTGTTTATGCCATACATAATTGGCATTGCTGTCTAGCTTTATAATGATCAGGTCGTTCTGTGTAGTGGTGCCCGGTGAAGTAATCAGCCGTGTGCCGGGACCGGGATCGACATCAAAAGTGTCGGCAAAATAGCCGCCCAGGTAAATGTTCTTATCTTTATCCAATTGTATAGATGTTAATTTATTATTTACCCGTCCGCTGCCCAGCTGCTTGGCCCAAACAGTTTGTCCCTCGGGGCTGAATTTGGCAATGAATTGCCTGCCATTGGTAATATCCAGATTGATCGGGTTGTTCCCTTCTTCAAAATCAATGGTGCTGCCAGAACTCATATTGCCTGTATTATATACATAACCATCGGCATCTGTGGTTATCGTCCTGTTTTTGTATACATCGCCGCAAGAGGCATTGCCACCTACTCCCGCGATTTGTTTCACCCATCCGAACATCAACTTTTGTGCCTGCGTGGTTGTTGTCCCCAATATTAGTATACCCAGCATACAAAGGTAATGGCTCATCCTGTTTTTGATTATACCGTGTAATGTGTTGCTCATCATGTAACAATTTTAATTATGAAATGAGAATAATGTTATAACGAAAATAGTATTCCCATCTATTGAAGAATAGGGCATAAATGCCTAATTTTTTTTAAACCGGATTAATTTACTTTGTGGCGTATAACGGGAGTATTATGAAGGTGTATTTTTCGGGAGGCGGGGGAGGGCGTTTCTACGCTTGCTTTCTGCTATTGATACTGGTACAGCAGGTGTCGGGACAGGAGCTAACATCAAGGGTATTCTCGAATTGGCCATTTTCAGATAAAGTAATTGTACCCAGGGATACCATTTATATACGTTCTTTATTAACCCGTTCGGAAGCTTTGCGCTATGATGATCTGGATAGCGCCATAGTTCTGGTCAACAATGCGAAACAGAAGAGCCTGAATATAGGTTACCTGGATGGTGTGGCAGAGGCGGAAATAAAGATAGGGCTATATACAGCATTTAAAGGCGAATACCAGGAAGCCCGCGAAATTATTGCCGGCGCCTTTTATTATTGTATCCAGTCGCCAGGTAACCGGAACAGATTACTTTCTTTATGGTGCAATACCATGTCTACCCCATTGTCCTACCTGGGCGAACTAGACTCATCTATAGCTTATCTGATCCAGGGCTTGAACTATGCAGTGCAGCTTTCAGACACTAACCTGATCATAAGAAGCTATATCAATTTGGGAGCAGTGCTGGGAAACAGCAACAACTATCCGAGTTCTTTACATTATCTGAAACGGGCAGAAGCCCTGATTAACACAGGAAATGCGGTCACTTTAAGTCCGACATTATTTTATAACTACGCAATCACCTATTCAGGGCTGGGCGATACAGCAAAGCAGCTGTACTACGGCAAGCAGGCGCTCCGGTGCAGCAGGCAGTACAACGATAGGAAAATGGAGATCATGTCCTTGAATACACTAGGTTCTGTTTCAATGTACAAGGAGCAATATGATCAGTCTATCGCATATTTTAAAGAGGCAATAGCACTTTGTAATAAATACATGCATTACCATGCCTTTTTGCCAACCCGCGGACTGAGCCAGGTATACCTGGCCATAAACAGGCTGCGGGAGGCTAAGGAATACGGTCTCCGGGCAATAGAGCTTGCTCATAAAACCGAATTGAGGGAAAGAACGCTGGCTATGCAACATTATGTAGTGGCGGAAATCCTGTTTAAATTGAAGGAAGATAGTGCCGCCTATGTTTACTTAAATAAATATGTTCAGATAAACGAACATGTCAATAATATAGAACGTAATAGGGCAGTAGACCGCCTGGAGATGAAAAGCAAGCTACTGGAAAAAGACAAGGTCATAGCATTGAAAGAGCTTGAAGTTGCCCGGCAAAATGTCTATATTAAAAAGAGGGACAATTGGGTGATTATTGCCGTGTCCGGAATAGTTATGCTTGCCGGCGTATTATTCGGCCTTTTTTACCGGACGCGGAAAAGAATACAGTTGCTGGAAAAGGAAGATGAAATACGGCGGCTGAAAGCAGTAATGACCGGCGAGGAAAAAGAAAGGAGTCGTATTGCCAAAGAACTGCATGATGGTATCGGTAGCCTGGTATCGGCAGCCGGAATTAACCTGAATACGCTGGGCGATGACCATGAAGCGTTAAATGAAGACCCGGTATATAAGAAGACAGAAGGACTGATATCCGAGATCAGTACTGAAGTGCGCAAGACAGCCCATAACCTGATGCCGGAAATACTACTGCAGCATGACTTGCCCGAGGCGGTAAAGTTGTTCTGTTCCTACCTTCAGAAAAACAAACGCCCGGTTTTTGAAGTACAGGTCTATGGCGATTTTACAGGCCAGTCCAAAGATTTTCAATTGGCCGTTTACCGGATCATACAGGAATTGGTACAGAATATTGTAAAACATGCCCGGGCCAGCACAGCCATTGTTCAGTTGCATACAGACCAAACCCTCCTCAGTGTTACGGTTGAAGATAATGGCCAGGGTTACGACCCATTAAATATTCCGGGTAAAGGAATGGGACTGGGCAATATTAATACCCGGATCCGGGTGCTAAACGGACGCTTGTCGGTGGATACGGCGCCCGGAAAAGGTACTTCTGTATATATAGAGTTTGACCTAAAATGATTTATAGACGATGAGCATTAAAATAGCAATTGCAGATGATCACGCATTGATAACCGAAGGGTTGGAACATATGTTACATTATAGTGGTAACATGGAAGTAATCGCTACGTATTCGGACGGTGGAGAACTATTGAACGGTTTGATGCTTGCCGAACCGGATGTATTATTGCTGGATATCAGTATGCCGGGACAAATGGGAGACGAACTGGCTCGAATTATAGCCCGGGATTTTCCGCGGGTTAAAATAGTGGCCTTGACCAACTTGGACAATATCTATTATATAAAGAGCATGCTGCAACAAGGTGTTGCCGGATATATATTGAAGAATGTGAAACGTAATGTTTTGATTGGCGCTATCGAGCATATTTATAGCGGTGGGCAATTCCTGGATCCTATTGTGGCCGAGCGATTGAAGGAAGAAATGGAAGTTGTCAAAAAGCAAGCCGCTTATGGGTCGGTATTGACGCGACGAGAGAAAGAGGTGTTGCAACTTATTGCAGAAAATAATACCAGCAAAGAAATAGCGGACAAGCTGCATTTAAGTAAGCGTACTATTGATCACCACAGGGAAAGTATTCTTTCCAAAATGGAAGTAAAAAATGTATCTGCTTTGGTGAAAAAGGCAATTGAGCTGGGCCTTATTGCCTTATAGTTGCCTCGGGGGTTTAGTCCGCTGAAGGGCAACCTGTTGGCAATTGTAAGGATATGCCTTAGCTTTGTATTCATGGATGCCCCTGCTTCAAAAACAAACCGTTCCCTGCTATTTGTTGTCCGGGCACTTTTATGGTTGTTGCTTAGTTATTTATTTATCGATAAAAAAAACTGGCTGGCCGATCACGCTATTGTTTCCAACCTGCTTTCAGGTATTTACACCATTCTCAGTGTCAGTATCATTGTTTCTATAGGGCGTTTTACTATTCTGGCTTTATACCGCAGGCGAAATCCCGACTTGTTGGAACGAAACAATTTTGTACTGGGCATCAGCCGCATTGGCAATATTCTGAATGCCGTTTTTCTCGTTATCGGCATTATGCTGATGCTGGGCATTAACCCTAAAGAGTTCCTGACGAGCATCACTATAGTGGCTATGGCTATAGCGCTCCTGTTCCGGGAGTATATAACCAATATGATTAGTGGCTTGCTCATCATGTTTTCCAAACAATATTCCTTGGGCGACCTTATCCAATGGGGAAATCACCAGGGCGAAATTATAGATATTACATTGGCCAATATCGTAGTGAAGAACGATGACGATGATACGATACTGATACCCAATAATCTTGTATTTACATCGGCATTTATTAACCGCAGTACACAGAGCTCAACCAAATGGAGTTTGCGCTTTACACTTCCTTTAAATGCCATCCCCGGTAATACTGTGCTCGAACAGGCATTACGTATTGCGGCAGAAAGGTTTAACCGTTTTGTGTATCCTGAAACTTTTTATGTTAAGATAACCGGTATAGAGCAGGAATACGTACATTACAAAGTGGGCTTGGTCTTCCGGGAAAATATCAGAATTAAGATGAAAGAACTGGAGCATGCCCTATTCCAGGCTATTCTGCACTGCAAGAATGAAACAGCACCGAAGCATTCTTAGCGTTTAAAGTGCTTCGCGGCCAATTCCCGCCGTACACGGCTCAGCGACTCTGGGGTTATACCCAGGTACGATGCGATCATAATCTGTGATACACGTAGCGTGAGATTGGGGTATAACTCGATAAAATCCAGGTAGCGTTCCTCGGCCGTGGCGCCCAACAGCAGGCAAATCCTGTTTTGTAAATGCCGTATGTTATTGTGCAGCAAAAAGGTATTCAGCCGGGTGAAATCGGGGCAGATCACCTGGGCTTCCTCCAGGAACCCTTTTTCCAGGGCCACAACTTCTGCTTCTTCTATTACGTCGATATAATAGGTAGCCGGTTCATTGAAGTAGGCGCTGTTACGGTCGCCGATCCACCAGTTTTCCGGTGCGAATTGTATAATATGCTCTTTGCCGTTATTACTCACCATATAGGCCCTTAAAATCCCTTTCGTTACGAAATACATTTTGCCCGAATAACCGCCGGGTTTTAAAAGTACCTTTCCTTTGGGGTAACTGCTGGAGCCTAAGTTCCACTTTGCTGTCAATGCGGTAAATTGCTCGTCTGAAATATGAGCTTGTTTTTGTAAATATCCCTTAAACGTATTATCCATTGCTTTGGGCCCCGTTTTATGCCGCGTTAAAAGTACCTTTTTTACTTAATTTTTTGTCAACCGTGTTCCTGGTGGGCGGTCGTACTTTTGTATAGCTCGTTCGTGGCTGGGCAGATAAGATGCATAAAGATAAATGGAGACAACCCCTTGCAGAGGTTATCTCCATTGTATAGCCGGTGTGTGCAACCGGGATGTGTTTTGTTTAATCCAGCACGCCGAATTTGCCCAGGTTAAAATCCCGGATAGCTTCGTGTATTTCTGCTTCATTGTTCATGACAAATGGTCCATAACTGACGATCGGCTCGTTGATGGGCGCTCCGCTCAATAGAAGCACAACCGCTTGTTCCAGTCCTTTAATACGGATTTCCTCGCCGGTATTTTCAAACAGGACAAATCCATGTTCCGGAACATTTTTCCCATTTACTTCAATACTGCCATTGATCACCAGTAAGGCAGTATTATGGTTTGCCGGGATATCGGCGCGAAACTGACCGTCTTTATTCAATTTTATATCAAACAGGTTCACCGGGGTATACGTTTTCGCCGGGCCGGATACCTCCTGGTATTGGCCGGCAATAATATTGACCAGGCCGCCATTGTCCGGCAATTGCACTTTCCCCATCATCTCCTTAGTGAGCGACTGGTAGTGCGGGTCTTCCGATTTATACTGTTTAGGTAGGTTTACCCAAAGCTGTACTACTTCGAAGGGGCCACCTTTCCGGGCAAATTGCTCTTCATGAAACTCTTTGTGCAGTATGCCGTTGCCGGCCGTCATCCACTGCACGTCTCCGGGGTGGATAACGCCACTGTTACCGGCGCTGTCATAGTGGGCCACACTTCCCTGGTATGAAATCGTAACCGTTTCAAATCCTTTATGCGGATGCACATCCACGCCCCTGGGCAGATCTGATGGCCCAAAATCATATGCTGCATTGAAATCTAAAAGAAGGAAGGGGCTGATGCGGTATTGACTAACGCCTGTTCTCGGAATGTAATTAAATACCCTGAACCCATCGCCCACCATGCCGGGCTGTGCAGGGCGACTGATTATTCTTTCTATTTGCTTATCCATATTTTTATTCCTTTGTTTGATAATGCAAAAATACGCAGCTGTGCCAGGCAACGAATTGATCTATGATAAGAAATGCCCCGGTAACTATGGCAGATTTTTAGAAAAATGCAGATTATCTTTGCAACATGCAAGAAAAGGTACAGCAATCTCCTGAAGTGCTCAAAGAAATAGAGCGTCTGAAGACATTCTTCGAAACGAATCCCATCCTGCTCAGGGAATGGACGGAGGGTTGTATGATTGTTAAAGATATTCCGCAATTTATTCAATTGCAGCTCAATGCGGCGCTTACCTTCAATCCGCAACATTGGTTCAATCCGCCGTTAAAAAGATTACAACAACTGGAATTGGCTGTACGCAACCAATTGGAGACTTCCTCGTGATTGTGATAATCGATCTGTTAAAGGCCGAAATAGGGGGGTAATAATGCAGCGTCAGGACTAAAGACTTGATTTAATACAAAGGACAACTATATCTCCCGGCACCTGTTTTTGAGCTAATATTATTTCCCTCTTTTACCCCGCTATGCGCCTGGCTGTTTTGTGACTTTTTGCTTTTGGTAGCCCCTGTTGATGCAATAAACGCCTCCCAATGTAACCATTAGCGCCAGGAAGGTGATAATGGTTAGCTTTTCTTCCAAGAAAAAGTAGCCTAACAATATAGCGATAAGCGGATTAATATAGGCGTAGAGCGATGCCACACCTACAGGCAAATGCTCCAAAGCATAAACAAAGCAGGTATAGGCGAGAAGAGAACCAAAAACGATAAGATAGATAAGGGCCCATATACTATCTGCGGTTACTGTTTTTAATTCTTTAAAATCATCAAGAAAAATACTCATCAATAAAAGTACAATTCCTCCGCTAACCATCTGAATGGATGCGTTGGCCAGCACACTCGCCTGCGAAGGTTTGTGCTTTGTATAAACACTGCCGGATGCCCAGGCCAGGCAAGCCAGGAAGGCCACAACCATGCCTGCAAAATACTGCGGATTAACAAGATCCTTTAAGTTGTCGCGAAATATTAATGCAATACCCAGACAGCCCAGGATAAGTCCTCCAATAACACCGGCATTGGGTATCCGCTTGTCGGCGCCACTAATATAATTTATCCCTACAATGTATACCGGGAGTATGGATACGATCAGCGCAGCGAGGCCACTGGGTATATAGCGCTCACTCCAGCCTATAACACCATTGCCCAGGGCAATCATGAGTATACCGGTAATGGATTGCCGCCCAATGTCGCGTTTGGTTACCTTTTTCAGGTGGCCGGCAAGTAATAAGCCGATCAGCAAAATGCCCCCCGCCAGTGCCTGGCGGATACCGGAAAAAAGGAAGGGAGGGAAGGATTCGACACCTATGCGTAAAGCTAAATAAGTTGTGCCCCAAACAATTGATACAATAACCAGGGCGCCGTACGCTCTGAACGTTGTGTTATTTGCCATAACCGATCCGATTCTGATGAATCTGCAAGCAAAAGAACAGAAAAGAACTATACTAATACAGATACAATTTTACTATTTTTGTTGGGTACAGTTTGCCGTATGGGCACTGAATTCATCTATTAATATTGTTCCGGAAGAGATATGAAAAAAGAAGCATTATATCAGAAAGTTTCCAAGGCGCTTGCACAGCAAATTATGAATGGAGTATTGAAAACCGGCGACAAATTACCTTCTTTACGCACCCTGGCAGGGGAGTATGGTATCAGCATGAACACGGCAACGCAGGCCTATTTCGACCTGGAACGCTCGGGGTTGGTCATATCCAGGCCGCAATCGGGATTTTATGTTAATTATAAATCCTGTAAACTGCTCGTGCCCAGCGTGAGCAGTAAGGTTGTACCTAGCCAGCAGGAACCTGTTGCCGATCTGATTGGGAAAGTATTCCGTACCATTAATGATCCTTCCATAGCACGCTTTTCTCTTGGCGTACCGGAAAATGAATTGCTACCTATTGCTAAATTAAACAAAGGCTTACAGCAGGCGTTGCGTACTTTGCCGGGCAGCGGAACGGCTTATGAGGAAATTCAGGGCAACAGGAAATTGCGCCGCGATATTGCCCGGCTGACCTACAGTTGGAATGGCAATCTGGATGAGGAAGATATCGTCACCACAGCGGGCACAATGAATGCGCTTTCCTTTGGACTAATGACCCTGGTGCAAAAAGGAGATACCATTGCTGTCGAGAGCCCTATTTATTTTGGAATACTGCAGTTGGCCCAAAGTTTAGGGTTAAAAGTGCTGGAACTACCTACCCATCCCATAACCGGTGTGGATTTGGATGGATTAAGAAAAGTATTGCCCGACATTAAATTGTGCCTTTTGATCACCAATTTTAATAATCCCCTGGGAAGTTGTATGCCGGAAGAACACAAGCGTGAAGTGGTAAAAATGCTGACGGAATATAATATACCATTAATTGAAGATGATCTGTACGGCGACGTTTACTTTGGCAATAGCCGTCCAAAACCGTGCAAGGCATTCGATGAGGCTGGTATAGTCCTATGGTGCGGCTCCGTATCGAAAACCCTTGCGCCAGGGTATCGAGTAGGTTGGATAAGCCCTGGTAAGTTCAAAGAGGAGATTATTTACCGTAAATTGATACATTCGGTGTCCTCTACAACTTTGACCCAGGAAGTAGTAGCCAATTTCCTGGAGAATGGGCGTTACGAAAACCATCTCCGGAACCTGAGAAGGCAACTACATACCAATAGTCTACATTTTATCCGTACCATCGAAGAGCATTTCCCTGTGGGTACGAAAATAAGCCGGCCCCAGGGCGGTTTTATGCTTTGGGTAGAATTAGATAAGAAAATAGATACGGCAGAACTGTACGAAAGGGCCATACGCCAGAAAATAAGCATTGCCCCCGGACGTATGTTCACCTTACATAATCAATTTAATAATTGTATGCGGTTGAGCTACGGCCAGCAATGGACACAGAAAGTGGAGAGAAGATTAATGCAGCTGGGAAAAATTATAAAGGGTATGTAGTGTTAGGTTAAAAGGGAAAAAGCAACCCCCTCAAAAAACTACAACCGCCTGTCCGTTAAGTAACTAAGAATGTTATTTGCTTTCAGCACTATTATGCTGCGGCATCTACGCAAGGGTTCTTCTGTAAATCCTTTGTAATAGCTGTCATCTGCCAGGCTCTGAATGATGTAAACGTAAAAAGGCATAAATAACAAAAGAGCCTCACAATTGTGAAGCTCTTTGCGGACTGGACGGGACTCGAACCCGCGACCTCCGCCGTGACAGGGCGGCATTCTAACCAACTGAACTACCAATCCTTATACCCAATTCCGCTTGTGGCGACCCTCCTCTTTAGAAAGGAGTGCAAAGATAATAGTTGAATTTGAATTAACCAACTTCTTTCAAAAAAAGAACAAGAGAAACCTCCACCTGATTTGTCCACAAGCCGCTACTGATCAGTTAAACATAATTTGTCGCCTTTAAGGATCAAGCGTAAAACCTGTGGGATTTTAAAAAAAAGTGTTTGCTTTGGGGTTTAAATATACCTCGGCAAAGGTGCCATGGAAACTTGTATATCTTGAAATGTTTACCGTTAAGAAAGAAGCACTGATCAGAGAAAAAGCACTAAAGAAATATAGCCATGCTCAAATCCTTGTATTGATGACTACATCCAAAAACATTTGTAGTCAATTCACAGTTGGTTAGAATGTTGGCCTGTCACGGTCCCAACCTTCGGACGGGACGGGTTCGAGTCCCGTCCCGTCCGCAAAAAGCCTCACGAAAGTGGGGCTTTTTGCGCTTTTCAATCTCTGTTCTCCTTAATCCACAAGCCCTGATTCAATTGCCTTCCGGATCAAATCGGCTAAGTTCCGGGCATCCAATTTTAAAAGAAGGTTGGAGCGATAATACTCTACTGTTCGTTGGCCGAGAAATATTTTTTCAGCTATTTCCTGTATGCTCAACCCTTTTACCGTCCATTCCAGTACCTCCCGTTCTTTGGCGGTTAACGAAGGTTTCAGGTCCTCTTTGCTTTTGAGTTTCTGGGCAAAACGTTCTACTTTTTCTTTTAAACTTCCCTCAATATACTGCTCCCCCTGGTGTACACATTCAATCGCCCTGATGATACTGGCTGAGGCGGAGTTTTTGAGCACATAGCCTTTGACGCCCTCCTTAATCATATTATAGATATACAGCGCACTATCAACACTGGTTAGCGCCAGTATTTTGATGCCGGGATACTTTTTCAGGATTTGCGGCGCCAGTTTATCGCCGGTCATTTCTGGTAGCTGGATGTCGAGTAGAATAACGTCCGGTAGCCTTCTGGCTAGCCCCAGCATGAGCTCTTCGCCGGTGCTATAGGTGTCTTCCAATACAATATGCGGATAAGCGGCAAGCATATGCTTTAATCCGTCGATGATCATTGGATGGTCGTCTACTATGGCAATTCTGATTTTCATGTCCATACTTTTTCTGTTATGATGGCAGGCTGCTCACCTTTCTCTATACACTTCCGATGCCGGTTGTCTTTCTGCAATCTTTGGTCTTGCCTTTTCACTTCTGACTTGTTATCAGCATTTCGATGTAAATAGCGGTTCCTTTGCCCGGACCTGATGCCACCGAGCAGAAGCCGTTAAGCGCCGCTACCCGGGCCCGGATATGGTGCAACCCCAGGCCTTCCGTCGTTTGAGCCGTATCAAAGCCTAGGCCATCGTCTTCTGCCGAGAGATACAATACATTTTCGTTCCGCCGTACCTGAACAGCAGCATTCTTTGCCCGGGCATGCCGGGCTATATTCTGTACCAGTTCCTGTATGATCCGGTATAGCGTCAGTTGTATCGATTTGTCCAGCGAGGTAATGTCGCCCATAAGCTGGAGGTCAATATGCAGCCCTTCATTCGTTTCAAACTGTTCGCAGTAATAAGTGAGCGCCTGCCACAGATTGTGTTGTTGCAAAATAGTCGGTGTCAGGTTTCTTGCTGTTTTGTGCACTTCTTCGCTGATACTTTTCAGCCGTAGTGCGAAGACGAAGAGATCATCCTGGTTTAAGTCCGCCTTTTTCTGTAGTGCATTCAGGTTTAAGGTCAGGCCGGTAAGCATCCCTCCTATGCCATCGTGCAGTTCACGTGCTATACGTTCTCTTTCCTTTTCTTCACCATCCATTACAGCTTTAAGCTGCATCATTTCCTTATTGCGTCTTTCCATTTTCCGTTTGTAGCGGCTGTACAGTATCGTTAGTAAAAGGATCAGTACAATGCCGGCAATGGAAAGCGTGGTGATCATCCTGTTCCGGTCCAGGCTCCTTTTTTGCTCACTTATTTTTAACCTGTTCTCGGCAAGCTGCTTATCTTTTTGTCCGTTCCGGTATCGGTGCTCCAGTTCATTTATCGATATCGTCTTAGCCACGCCGGTTATACTGTCCTGTAGTTGTTCATATAGCCGCCGGTGCGCTAATGCTTCCCGGTAGCGACCGATTGCTTCATAGAGCTGCGAAAGAGTTTCATGGGCTATCTGCTTGCTCGCAGTCAGCCCGGTTGCCTCGGCTTTTTTTAAAGAGGATTGGAGTATTTGCTCCGCTTTATCGTACTCCTTTGTTTTATACCAGGCTATGCCCAGGTAATAGCCTGGTAAAATGCGGCCATACAGCGGGTTGGTCACATCGCTCAATGCCAGGGCTTGCTGATAATAAGCGATGGCTTGATCCGGTTGTTCCTTTTGCAGGAAAGTGCTACCTATATTGGTCAGCAATGCCTGTTGCATATCCGTATAGCCATTTTCCTTTGCTATCTTCAATCCTTTTTGAAAACAACTGAGTGCACTGTCAAGAAGTCCCATTTCCGTGCAAATGGCTCCTTTGTTAATAAGTGCCGAAACCAGGTAAGAGGGCGTTTTATGGCTGGCAGACAGTTGCTCTGCCCGTTCGGCATAACCCAGGGCCTGGGAAAGATTGCCCTGTCGCTGGTGAATAGCAGAAATATTATTATACACAACAATAAGATAGCGGTCGTCCGGAAGATGTTGCTGCATATATTGCAGCGCTTTATAATAATACCTGCTGCCCTGTTCCAGGTCGCCCATGTTCGCATAACTCACCCCCATATTTGTGTACAAACTGGGCAAAGCCACCTTCAGGTAACGCGCGTTCAGGCAATAAGGCAAAGCCTGCCGGTAGTAAGCAAAACCTTTTTTAAAATTGCCTTTATAGGCCACAGCCTGCCCTTTAAAAACCAGTGCATAGCCTATTCCGTCACCAAAATTTTTATCCCTGCTCATTTGCTCTGCTTGGCCCAGCAGGCGTAAGGCGCTGTCGGGATTGCTGTACAAGAGTGGAATACCCTGGTTGATGAGCTTTACTATATAGGCAGTATCGGCTGCATTCCAGTGCGCTACTTCCCGGTTAAGAGTATCCTGAGCCCATACCGGGATAACAGGAAGCCGGAAAAAGAACAGGAAGAGATATACAACGCTACAAATTCTCATTTTATGGATAAAACTTTACTCCGGAAACAGCGAATACCTGTTGGCACATCAGCCACCGTGCCGGGGCAAATCTAGGCAATTCATATTGGCTTTAGGAAGGTATGCGCGCAAAAGAGAGCACTTCGCCGGAAAAACAGGGTTTTCCGAAAAGATTATTCTGGCAGGAACAAATACGTTTGCAAACGGCAGGCAAAAAGCAAAATCTTATTAGCTTGCTGCTGGC